>JBMOHG010000775.1:0-1503 GCA_049317965.1 Paludibacter sp. | reverse complement strand
TGAAATTTATATTTTCCGAATTTGAGATTTGTGATTGGATTAAGAAGTGATATCAACATTAAACCAATATCAAATAATTGATTTTTAGAAAACAATTTGCTTTTGATAACTATTTTTATTGCTGTCTTTTATTCCCATTTGAATTTCCTCTTGGCATTTCTACCATAATAGCCGGTGCCAACGCTTTGGTAATTTGAGCTTGTTTTTTCTTTGTTTTTTGAATGCGACTAATACCAGACAAGACAATTTCGGTGAATTGATTTGGTGTAAATTTCTGTGTTTCAATTGTTACCAAAGCTTCGGTCTCGCCATTGGGCACCGTAACTGGTTTCATACGAATTCCTCTTGGTGGATTGTCGAGAATGAGCTGAATGGGTAGTTTGAAATTTTCGTCTCTATTCACTTTTACTTTAAACGAAAAACTTGTTTCCTTCTCCATAAATAATACAGAATCGACTGGAATGTTGTGACTTATGCTGAATGGCAATGGAGACACAACCGTTGTAAGAAAATCGGCTGTAGGAAGTAAATGTGTGTAAAAAAACGCTTGCATCTTTTCTTCAACAGGCTCAGCAATACGTTCTACTTGCGTATTTTTATTTTCAGACTTTCCACTAATTTTCAAATTCAGTGTTCCAATTTTGGCATCTGTTGGAGCAGTAATAGTTATTCGCAATTGATTTTGACCTTTCTTTATTACGCTGTTACTATGAGAGTATTTTGACGGTAAGCCATTTAGTTTTAGATCAATTTCACCTCCGAAATTATATTTCCGTAAAGCAAAAACCGTAAACGATGAAGTGCCAGCTTGATTTATTGTCAGATTTGATGGATTGATCCGCAAATCAAAATCAGGTGTTGGATCACTTGTAAGTAGTTGATATCCATAAGCAATTCCCCCTTTACCCATTACATCCCGAACTCGAATATATACCGATTCATCTTTCCTAAATTTATAAATCGTTTGCGGATCGGCATGAAATGTTTCCAAACCTTCGCTTTTGTCTTGAGAATCATCGACTTGTATTATCACTTTGTTTTTTTCATCATAAAGTGTAATGTCGGCATCCAATAAGGAACCTAATCGATGTGCTTTAATTTCAATAACAATACTTTGACCTTTTTTCCCTTCAATTCTGTACCAATCTTCTTCCCCTGCATTTTGAATTTTTGCATTTACAATTGTGTTTTGAGGAATAAACATGGGGTTTGAAAATCCATTATTCTTTTCCTCGTTTATTTCATCTTCATCCGAACTTCCAAAAGCTATACTGTTGGAATGTAGTCCTTTGCCTTCGACATTAAAATACATTTTGTTTTCACTTTTATTTGGAACTTTCACTTTTATGGTGTTTTTAGAAAGGTTCACACCATCGAGTTCCACTTTAGTTTTCTTTCCTTTTTTCCCACCTAATGGGAGTATTGAACGTACGAAAGGAATTTCTCCAATACTTATGCGATAAACAAAATCTTCACGACCACGATAAATAGCATCCTTAATTT
>JBMOHG010000774.1:0-1504 GCA_049317965.1 Paludibacter sp. | reverse complement strand
ACCAAATAAAATTGGACTAATCCAACTTACCGATATTGATTTACGTGAAATTGTTCCGTATATCGATTGGGTATTTTTCTTTATGGCCTGGCGAATGTCCGGTAAATACGAAGGTATTGAAACAGTACATGATTGCGAATCGTGCAAAATGAGTTGGCTGCAAAACTTTTCATTGGCTGATCGTCCGAAAGCCGAAGAAGCATTGAAACTTTATAAAGATGCACAAGAAATGCTTCGGGAAATGCTCGATAAAAAGATTGTGAGTGTCAATGCAAGTTTCGGCATCTTTGATAGTTATGCCGTTGACGATGATATTTTTATTAAGCACGATGACAAAACACTAGTGTTGCCAATGCTTCGCCAGCAACATCCTTCCACAGATGGATTTTGCTATTCTTTGGCTGATTTTGTAGCTCGCGAGAATGATTATGTTGGTGTTTTTGCCACTACCATACAGGGTGTAGAAGCTTATGCCGAAACTTTTGAAAAAGAAGACGATGTGTATCGTTCCATTTTGGCCAAAACTCTTTCCGATCGACTGGCCGAAGCAACTGCAGAATGGATACATACCGAAGTTCGAAGAAAGTATTGGGGTTATGCCGCCGATGAGAATTTGTCCATAAAAGAAATGTTGAAAACACAGTATAGCGGTATTCGTCCTGCTGTTGGTTATCCTTCGTTACCCGATCAATCCATAATTTTTGCGCTTGACAGCCTTTTAAATTTCAACAAAGTTGGCATTCAACTAACCGAAAATGGAGCAATGTTCCCCAATGCATCGGTGTGCGGTTTGTATTTTGCTCATCCCCGGTCGAAATACTTTATGGTCGGTAAAATTGATGAAAACCAGTTTGAAGATTACGCCCGTCGCTGTGGTAAATCACCACAAGTTTTACGAAAATGGATGGCGGCGAATCTTTAAACGTTTCGTGTTTCATGTTTCGTGTTTTTGGAGCAACACGGAACACGAAACGCAGAACACGAAACGAATATTTTTTTCGTACCTTTGCATTTCAAATTATTAATTGATTGAAATGCGAATAGATATCATTTCTGCCGTACCCGAATTGCTTGAAAGCCCCCTTAATTACTCTATATTGAAACGCGCCCAAGATAATGGGCTTGTAGAAATTCATGTTCATAATCTCCGTGAATACACTACCAATAAGCATCGCCGAGTTGACGATTATGCGTTTGGATTTAGTGCAGGCATGGTAATGCAAATTGAACCCATCGACCGAATAATTTCCCTACTTAAAAGCGAAAGAAGCTACGATGAAGTAATTTATACTTCTCCCGATGGTGAAAAATTTGATCAGCAAATGGCAAATCGCTATTCAATGTCCGAAAACCTTATTATTCTTTGTGGGCACTACAAAGGCATTGACCACCGAATTCGCGAACATTTGATTACAAAAGAAATTTCTGTTGGTGATTTTGTTTTAACAGGTGGCGAACTACCTGCTGCCATGATGACTGATGCTATTGTACGACTTATTCCCGG
>JBMOHG010000773.1:0-1506 GCA_049317965.1 Paludibacter sp. | reverse complement strand
GAGGAGCTAATTTTAAAACCAGCTCCGTATACTGTAAAATAATCTCTGATGCGTTCAGATGATACATCACTCAATATGTTGGATGAGTATTCTCCTTTTCGAGCTAATTCTATGGCATCAATTTCCAGATCGGAGGCGAAAATTTGCAATGTGAAATTCTTTTCATGCTTTATTTCTTGATATGCTTCTTTAAAAATGATAGCAAGTGTATAAGCTTCTTCTCCGGTTGAACAGGCGGCTACCCAAGCCCTGAAAGCATATCCGTTGGGAGCTTTGTCAAATAACTCAGGGAAAACTTTTGTCTTCAATTTTTCCCATACTGCCGCATCCCTGAAAAAACTGGTTATACCAATAAGCAATTCTTTGAAAAGTATTTCGGTTTCTTTCGGGTTTTCTTGTAAAAAGCGGACATAATTATGTATTTTGTCAATTTGATGCACATTCATTCGCCTTTCTATCCGACGAAACATGGTATTTTTTTTGTACAACGAAAAGTCGTGTCCGGTTTGAGCACGGAGCAATATGACAATTTTTTCGAGATTGCTTATGTTTTTTGTGTCAGAGATCGATTCAGATTTGCTGAGTGGAATATGTTTAACAAGTTCAATTAATTTGCGTGGTAATTCGTTCGCATTTGCTACAACATCAACCTGAACGGCATTTATGGCACTTCGGGGCATTGCTTCAAATTTGGCATCGGTTGGCTCTTGTACCAATAATAATCCATTGCTTTCTTTAATGGCTTTAAATCCTAAACTTCCATCGGTACCCATGCCCGAAAGAATAATTCCAATACTCTTTTCCTTTCTGTCAATTGCTAACGACCGGAAGAAATAGTCTATTGGTAGTCGCATTCCTCTTATTTCTATTGGTTCGAATAAATATAATGTGTCATTCAGAATCGACATACTCTTATTAGGCGGAATCACATAAACATGGTTGGGCTTAATCATTAGTCGGTCAGTTGCCTGAAAAACTTTCATTGAAGTAATGCGCTGAAGCAATTCAGGCATCATGCTTGGATGATACGGGTCAAGATGCTGTATTACAATAATAGCCATCCCATTATCTTTAGGCATATTCTCAAAAAACAGCTCCAATGCTTCTAATCCACCAGCCGAAACTCCGATGCCAACTATAGGAAAATCTTTTTCACTAACAACGGTTTTTTGTTTGATTTTTTTCGAATTGTTATTTTCTGATATTTTCATTTTTAATTTAAGAAAAATAAGCTTACGGAAATTCTATTTAAGCACAATAATTAAGGCAGGCAGATCACTAAAAGAGATCAGTAGGATTCAAAAACAATAATCTACAAATATAGTTAGTATATAATAAATTGACATTAAATATTAGGTTAATATTTTGTTTATTGTTGAATTTCTGTCATTTTGCATGTTTTCGAAAATTCATTTCAGTCATTAATTGCTATTTGTCAATAGTTTGTTATCTTTGCGATGGAAAAATAATAAATTAATGCAAAGCCCCAAACCCCTCCCGATAAAA
>JBMOHG010000772.1:0-1508 GCA_049317965.1 Paludibacter sp. | reverse complement strand
CAGAATAAGAGAAATACTGACGTATTAAAAATTATAATGTCAGATTAATTCGTTGAATTCATGAAAATAAAAATCCCAAATTTGTGACATCTCAAATTTGGGATTTTCAATTCTATTCGGCATGTAATATTATTAATCATTTATCGAAAACGCAAATACCATGTTCAAACATATTTCACGTGTAGTTTGGATACTGTCGATTGTCAGTTTATTTACCGACGTAGCCAGCGAAATGCTTTATCCAATAATGCCAATTTACCTCAAAAGTATTGGCTTCTCGATAATGATTATCGGCATTTTGGAAGGATTGGCCGAAGCAACAGCCGGATTAAGCAAAGGCTATTTTGGGAAACTATCAGATGCGGCAGGCAAGCAATTGCCTTTTGTTCAGGTTGGTTATATACTGAGTGCCGTTGCCAAACCTATGACAGCATTTTTTATCCATCCAGCATGGATTTTCTTTGTCCGCACCACCGATCGTTTTGCCAAAGGAATCCGCACCGGAGCTCGTGATGCTATTTTATCGGACGAAGCAACGCCCGAAACCAAAGGAACTGTATTTGGTTTTCATCGTGCTATGGATACAATTGGTGCAGCCATTGGCCCTACATTGGCGTTGGTGTACTTGTATTTCTATCCGAAAGATTATGTCACCCTTTTTTATATCGCCTTTGTTCCGGGGGTTATAGCCATTATCACCACGCTTTTTCTAAAAGAAAAGAAAAGTGCCCTCGCTCCTACTCACGAAAAAGTTTCGTTCTTTTCGTTCCTGAAATATTGGAAACAAAGTCCCACCGCATATCGACAATTATTGATTGGTTTACTGCTGTTTACTTTATTCAACAGTTCGGATGTATTTCTGCTGCTAAAAGCCAAAGATACAGGACTGAACGACACACACGTTATTGGCATTTATATTTTCTACAACATGATTTACGCACTTTTCGCCTTTCCTGTTGGTTCGTTGGCAGATAAAATAGGTTTGAAACGCATGTTTATGATTGGGTTGGCATTATTCTCAGTTGTTTATTTAGGTTTTTCGGTCAATACCAATCTGTATGTTTTTCTGGGTCTGTTTTTTCTTTACGGATTATATGCTTCAGCCACCGAAGGCGTATCGAAAGCATGGATAAGTAATATTTCCGACAAAAAAGACACTGCCACTGCCATCGGAACATTTTCGGCACTACAAAGTATTTGCACCATGGTGGCAAGTTCACTAGCAGGTATTATTTGGTACACGTTGGGAGCAAAAACCTTGTTTATAATGAGTGGCGTTATGGCTGCTGTGGTGATGGTTTATTTGGGGAGAATGAGGGAGAAATTATCTTAATTGTTCCTTTTCTGAAATGGTTGTATTGCACTTAGGACTACCTGAAAAAAAACTTCAAGAGCCACCTCCAACTGGAAGTAGCTCTTGTTTAGTATTTTTGAAGAAATTGCAGGATATTTTTATTCCACAATTGATTTCATAGCAGTCATTGTAGCACGCAATTCAGCTCCACAAA
>JBMOHG010000771.1:0-1511 GCA_049317965.1 Paludibacter sp. | reverse complement strand
GTCGCAAAGAAAAACTGAAAGTTTTTTGTCTTTGCGTTCTTTCTCTTCTTGTTGATTTATAAGTGTTTAAAACTTTGCGGCTTTGCGTTTGCTTTTTTATTTGAGTGAAATTTTAATTTGTCAAATATGCTTTATTAATTCATTTTAAAACAGAATTATAGTGCATTTTATAACGAACCATTGGTTTTAATCAAAATACTTATTTCTCTTCATGTCATTTTTATAATTCTTCATTACTTTACCAAACGCCTTGTCTTTTTTTCGTTTTTCTTCCACTGTTGCCTCAAAATGCGCTTTCTCACGCTCCATTTTCATGTAATTCTTATAGGAACTATTGTCAATTTCTCCATTTTCGACGGCTTCGAGCACCGAACATCCAACCTCATTTGTATGTGTACAATCCTTGAACTTACAATTTCTGGAAAGGTTTACTATATTGTCGAATGTCATTTCTAAACCACTCGCAGTGTCTGCAATTCCGATTTCTCTCATCCCCGGATTATCAATAAGTATTCCTCCACTTTCCAAAACTATTAATTCCCTGTGGCTTGTAACGTGTCTTCCCTTGTTAGTGCTTTGGCTAATTTCATCCGTTTTCATAATTGTTTTGCCCGAAAGATTGTTAGAAAGAGTAGATTTCCCAACTCCCGAAGAACCAAGCATACAATACGTTTTCCCTTTTTTAAGTATGGCTTTTACAGCTTCATATCCATTTTGTGTTTCGTTACTTATGGCTAAAACCGGATTATTTTTAATTCGGGTACTTAAACTATCCATGATTTCCGAAAGTTGTTGCTCAGTTATTAAGTCTGTTTTAGTAAGCACAATAATCGGGCTAACTTTGGATGAAAAACAAATTGTAAGGTATCTTTCCAATCTGTTGATATTAAAATCTCTGTCGACGGCTTGTACTATAAAAGCGTAATCAATATTTGTTGCAATTATTTGAATCTCTCCAAACTGACCAACTGCCTGTCTTTTTATAATTGAAAATCGTGGTAGTATTTTATGAATTATCGCAAAATCAGTATCATAGGTTGTCAATGCAACCCAATCGCCTACGGCAGGAAATTCTTCACGATCTTTTGCCGAGAATCGCAAATTCCCTGTTATTTCGGCCTCAAACTCACCATTTGCAGTTTTTACAATATATCTTTCTTTATGTTCTGAGATAATCCTTCCTAAATCAAAGTGCTGCAGATTATTTTCAATCCTAGATTTTTCGAAGTTATCATTATAACCCAAATCTTCTAATTTCATTTTGGTAGCCTCCTTATTTTAATGTTTAAACTTAGTCTTGGTCACAAGTTTTTCTTTATTTTTATAATGTATAAATTTGATTGACAAAATTACTGATTTTTTTTAAACTGTATACATTAATATTAATTCTAAATCAATTATCGTCTAAATTTAAATGACTATCGGTTTTTGCATCCAAAGATTTCAAGAATCCACTTTTATTACACAATTCAAAAAGGGATTTAAAAAATTAATTTTTAATTTATCATTGC
>JBMOHG010000770.1:0-1512 GCA_049317965.1 Paludibacter sp. | reverse complement strand
GATAGTTTGCTGTTTACGGCACCGCAATACAATACTTGGATTGAATTGAACTACAACCACAATCAGGCTGACATTCTGAAATATGCCAAAGCCATTATCGATAATGGAATGCCTCCAGGAGTATTTATGATTGACGATACATGGCAAGAAGATTATGGGATGTGGGATTTTCATCCGGGTCGTTTTCCTAATCCAAAAGAAATGGTAAACCAACTTCATGCCATGGGTTTCAAAGTAATGCTTTGGGTTTGTCCGTTTATCAGTGCCGACCAAAAACTGCTTTACTACGGTTTAAAAGAAAAAAAAGCATTGATGATGGAAAAAGCGAATGCAAACGAGACATACGCAACTTCCAAAAACCCGATTATGATTCGTTGGTGGAATGGTGTTTCGGCTGAATTAGATTTTTCGAGTCCCGAAGCTGTAAAATGGTTCGATGCGCAATTAGACAGATTGGTAAAAACGTATAATGTGGATGGATTTAAGTTTGATGCTGCCGATTTTCATTTCTATCCAAAAAATTCCTTGTCAAAAGGGGATGTTTCGCCCAATACGCAAGCTGAATTGTATGCCAAATTTGGATTAAACTATAAATTTAACGAATACCGTGCCTG
This sequence comes from Paludibacter sp., assembly GCA_049317965.1. Taxonomy (GTDB): domain Bacteria; phylum Bacteroidota; class Bacteroidia; order Bacteroidales; family Paludibacteraceae; genus Paludibacter. The sequence continues at coordinate 898 of JBMOHG010000770.1, read as the reverse complement.
TTGGAAGATGGGTGGACAGCCTTTAGTGCAACGCCTTCAAGACAAAGCACATAGCTGGGAAGATTTAAAAGTACTTATCCCTCAAATTATCGTTCAGGGACTTTCGGGTTACACTTTTTGTTGCCCCGATATGATTGGTGGTGGCATGTTAGGAACTTTCGGAAAAGATGGAAATCTGAATCAGGAATTAATGGTGCGTTCGGCTCAATGTCAGGCACTTATGCCCATGATGCAGTTTTCGGTGGCTCCATGGCGCGTGTTGGATAATGTGCATTTAGAAGCCGTAAAAAAATCTGTAAAAATAAGAACCAAATTTACGCCCCTTATTATGAAATTAGCCAAAGAATCAGCCCAAACCGGCGAACCCATTGTAAAAAACATGGAATTTGTGTTTCCAAATCTGGGTTTCGAAAGTATCACCGACCAATTTATGTTAGGCGACAAAATTTTAGTTGCACCAGTGGTCGAAACCGGCACAAAAAGAAATGTGGTTCTTCCTAAGGGAAAATGGTTAGCCGACGATGGTACCATGTACAAAGGCGGCAAAACTTACGAAATATATGTAGCACTCGATAGGTTACCTTATTTTGAAAAAGTAAAATAATGAAAAAAACGGCCTTCATTTTAGTATTGTCTGCCTTTATAGTTTCAATAGCTTGTGGTCAGACAGATAGCAAACCATCCATCGAAATGTTTCCATTTTCAATGATTTGGGAAAATAGCAATGATTCAAAACTAAATCTGTCATTTTTCTTAGAAAAACCGGCAGGAAAAAATGGGTTTATCAGCATTAAGGATGGTCATTTTGTGAAACCAAACGGAGAACGTTTTAAAATTTGGGGTGTCAATTTTACAGGTGGAGCTTGTTTCCCTGAAAAGAAAGATGCACCCCAAGTTG
>JBMOHG010000769.1:0-1514 GCA_049317965.1 Paludibacter sp. | reverse complement strand
ATGACAGACACATTAAACCTATCAAAAGAGATTATTTTCTCTTCATCAGATTCAAACGTTTCCCGCAAAATTTCTTTGGCCGAAAAAGCAGGGAAACTTAAAAAAATAGCTCCAAGAGTTTATTCAACTAACATGTTGGATTCTGTGGAAAGTATAGTTAAGAGAAATCTTATTGATATTTTGGCTTGGCGTTACCCGAATGCGGTAATCAGTCATCGTAGTGCTCAGGAATTTCGCCCCACCGAGAATGGTGATTTTTTCCTAACATATAATTTCCGAAAAAAAATAGCTGACCTTCCCGGAATAACTATTAACATAAACGAAGGTCCAAAAGCCATTGATGGAGATATATTATTGAATGGCATTTACATTGCGTCCGAATATCGTTGGGTGCTGGAATGTATGCAAATTTCAAAGCGACATGGAGAACAATCAAAAGTACTTCCGATTTCGTTCATTGAAAACCGATTGGAAAAAATGATTCTTATTCAGGGCGAAGAAAAATTGAATGAATTCAGAGATAAGCTAAGAGAAGTTTCTGTTTTACTCAATATGCAGGTTGAATTTGAAAAGCTCAATAGAATTATTTCGGCTCTTCTAGCCACTCACAATGTGAATGTACTTACAAACGATTCTTCAAGAGCAAGAGCAGCAGGTATACCACATGATGCTGCACGTGTGGAATTATTTTCAATATTGTTTGATGTATTGAAAGACCATTTTTTTGTTGAACGAGCCAATAAAAACACAGATGAAGACTCATATCGGTTGTTTTCATTTTTTGATGGCTATTTTTCAAACTATATAGAGGGTACAAGGTTTACAATTGACGAAGCTAAATCAATTGTCGAAACGGGTATTGCTATTCCCAAACGTATAAAAGATTCACACGATATTTTAGGAACATTTACTGTTATTTCCAATCGAACAGAAATGAATAAAATTCCTTCAACTCCCGAAGAGTTGTTCGAATTACTACAAAATCGACATCGTATTTTGATGCGCGAAAGAGAAGATTGTAACCCAGGGCAATTTAAAGACAAAAACAATCAAGCTGGAAATACCCTGTTTGTTGACCATAGGCTAGTCAGAGGAACATTAATTCAAGGTTTTAAATACTATGCAGCATTAAAAGAGCCCATGGCCAAAGCCATATTCATGATGTTTATGATAAGTGAGGTACATCCTTTTGTCGATGGAAATGGTCGTATTGCAAGAATTATGATGAATGCTGAACTATTTCATGGTGGTCAATCTCGCATTATTGTTCCAACAGTATTTCGGGAAGATTATATTCTGGCATTAAGAAAACTAACAAGATCAAAAGAACCGGGCACCTACATCAGGGTGATGGAAAAACTGCACAAATTCAGTGATAATCTTTATGGTGATGATTTTGATGAGTTGAATAATTACCTGATTGAGTGTAACGCTTATGAAGAACCCGAGAAAGCTCACTTAAAATACATAGAAAGAGTTTTCAGTCAAAAGTCCAAAGACGATTTTGATAAAGC
>JBMOHG010000768.1:0-1515 GCA_049317965.1 Paludibacter sp. | reverse complement strand
ATGTCTTCAATTCCCCCTTTAGGGGGTTAGGGGGCTTTTATCAAAGGTAATGTTACTGAGAATTGTTTTTCGTCGGACTCAATTTTAATGGACTCGCCACCAATAAACCGAAAACGCCCTTCTATGTTTTTCAATCCTTGTCCTGTCGATTCACCTGTTGCTTTAAGTTGTTTGTTATTGCGAACTGTAATATTATTATTCTGGTCGAAAATCTCAATTTTTAATGGATGATTTGATGAAATGATATTGTGTTTTATACAATTATCAACCAACATTTGCAAAGCTAATGGAGGAATTTTATGGTTTAATGACTCCGGATTTACGTTAATTTCAACTATCAGGTTTTCGTTGAACCGAAGCTTTTGAAGCAGAAAGAATTTCTCTAAATTTTCCAATTCTTCTTGTATTGTAACCTCTGGTTTTTCGTTGCTAACCAATACATAACGAAGGTATTCCGATAGATTTTGTACATATTCCTCCGCTTTTGGATTGTTTTCGAGAAGTGTAATTAAGCTATTCAGGCTGTTGAACAAAAAATGTGGATTCACCTGCGCTTTCAGTGTGTTGTATCGGGCTTCGAGGTTATCTTTTTCCAAACTTATCGACTTCGAAAAGTTCAACTTCCATTGTCGGTAAAAAAATATTGCTTCGTGAATTGTTACAATCAGGAAAGTAATCAATACGGTAAATAATATATCCGATGAGTTTAGCCTTAATGCATCCCTAAAACAAACATTTTCATTGTACGAAAAGAGGAAACCCATGCCTACAACAAATACAACTAACAGCAGAACAATTAGAAGCGATTCAACAAGAATATGTTTCGTTGGATATTGCTCCCAAGGAAATGTTTTCCAACTAAAAGCTACAATAGTCATACTGCCTCCCCATAGAAATGCAGTATTTAATACAGACGGTAGTAGGATATTAAATAAACTTATTTCCTTTTCGGTGAACAGGCTGAAAATCAAACCTATTAATAGGGCAATTCCCAATACCCATAGTACGAATGTATACCATTTGGAATAAAACCAACCGAATTTTTCTTTATCAAAAATCATATATAATTATTTACTATTTTAAGAATCTACTATTTACAATTTAATAAAAATGAGATTTACTGCATATTACTTATTAGTTAATACAACATTCAATCATTGTCATTACATTTTTTTCGACAAATATAATTGAAATATTTAGAAATTAATGCGATAAAGCATCATTGGCATAAAAGCTTGTTGATAAATGGTGATGATCTCCTTCAGCTGATTATTGTATTGTTCGGAATATAGGTTTTTATGACCAGTAATGTTTTGTAAATCCAAGCCCCATTCCTGCGAAACTTTTCCAAAGTTTTGCTTAAAACCAATTCTGAAATCTGTACGGAAATAGTCCTTGTATTTATTGGTATAAGTTTGCGAATTGTCGAATACTTGTTCTTGTTTTGCAATTGATGCCGTCAAATCAATCGGAATAAAGCGCATTCCACCCGACCAAACTGTGCGGGCATCAAAT
>JBMOHG010000767.1:0-1517 GCA_049317965.1 Paludibacter sp. | reverse complement strand
TTTACTCAGGATGATGCACATATTTTCTGTCGTCCCGATCAGGTGAAAGATGAATTTTTGAAAGTGATGGATATTATCTTCATAATTTTCAATGCATTAGAATTTAAAAATTTTGAAGCTCAAATTTCTTTGCGTGATCCGAATAATCGTGAGAAATACATTGGGTCTGACGAAAACTGGGATAAAGCCGAGCAATCTATTATTGAAGCTTGTGCCGAAAAAGGATTGAAAGCCAAAATAGAAACCGGTGAAGCGGCATTCTATGGCCCTAAGCTCGATTTTATGGTTCGCGATGCCATTGGTCGTAAGTGGCAGTTAGGAACAATTCAGGTGGATTACAATTTGCCGGAACGTTTTGAATTAGAATATACCGGAGAAGACAATCAAAAACATCGTCCGGTAATGATTCACCGTGCACCGTTCGGTTCTATGGAACGTTTCGTAGCCGTTTTGATTGAACATACAGCCGGTAAATTCCCATTGTGGTTGACTCCAGACCAAGTGGTTGTGTTGCCAATTAGCGAAAAATTCAACGACTATGCTTTCCAGATTGCTAAGGATATGAACGCACAGGATATTCGTGTTACTGTTGATGATCGTAATGAAAAAATCGGTCGTAAAATCCGCGATAATGAATTGAAACGTATTCCATATATGTTGATTGTTGGAGAAAAAGAAGCTGAGAATGGTGAAGTAGCAGTACGTCGTCAGGGCGAAGGTGACAAAGGTACCATGTCAGTGGCTGATTTTTCAAAAATGATTAGCGATGAGGTAGATGCATTGGTAAATCAATTTAATTAGTAAGTTGAAAGTTATAAATATAAAAATGCGAATCGATAATTAACGGTTCGCATTTTTTTTGTATGTAAATTAGAGAGTGTTTTTTTATATCTAAAACAAAATGAGTAATACACAACTCAAAAAATAGAAGTATCTTTGCAGATATTTTTTTCTGGGCTGTCTAAACGTAGGTAGATTTTATTTTGATATTTCTTGACTATATTATCAGGAATTTCGTTAAATGCGAGTATGAAAATTGAGTATTTTTGCTACTCTATTGACTACTTTAAACAATGTTTAGATTGCAACTAATTAATTATGAGCTTTTTATTAAATAATGGGGCTGTTTGGTTTTGACAGCAGGTAGAAAGGGTATGTAAGCATGTCGAGCAATGAGAAAGCGGCTCGTAAATCTCGGATCTCAAAATTATAACTGGCGAAAATAACTACGCTCTTGCTGCTTAATCGAATAGAGTAGATTAAACTTAATTCCGGTACTAGGTACTGGAACGAGACATTTCCCAAATGCCCTCTCCTCGAGGCGATTTGAATTGGAAGTGCGGATAAATCGGGGATAGCAATACTTAGCCTTGGATGTATTGCGAAATAAAAAGGATAAGGCGCAGGTTGGTGGCTTCGGTCTTGCCTACGCACGAAAACCTAAGCGAAGATAAACATGTAGAAAGCATATTATTTCCTTGTTTGGACGAGGGTTCGACTCCCTCCAGCTCCACAAA
>JBMOHG010000766.1:0-1520 GCA_049317965.1 Paludibacter sp. | reverse complement strand
ACATTTGGATTACATGCAAGTTACGAAGCTGGTATTACACCAAAGCGTATTGTGGATGAAAAAAAACATTTAGATAGAATTACAAAAAAGAAAACTCTTTACAATCGCCATCATTATTTAGATACAAGAGAACCTGAAGACATGCAATTGCTTATTGATGCAAAAATAACCGATGATTTTACCTTGGGTTATGCTGATGTTGCAGGTTTTAGAATCGGAACTTGTCGCCCTGTAAAATGGATAAACCCTGTTACAAAGAAACTTACAACATTGACATTACATCCATTAACAATAATGGATGTTAGCTTGAGTGATAAACGTTACATGTTTTTAAATGCTCACGAAGCATTTCAGTATTGCGAACGATTGACAAATGTAGTCGAAAGTTGGAATGGCGAATTAGTTGTGTTGTGGCATAATACTTCCGTCAATAAAAGCCCTCAATCCTATCATCGCGATTTATATGAAAAGTTAATAGATTTTCTGAAAACCAAATGAAAAAAAGTATCATAATAACTGTTAGTAGTGATTTGAGCACCGATCAACGAGTTTTGAAAGTTGCTTATTCGTGCTATTCAAATGGTTATGACGTATTACTTGTTGGTAGATATTTAAAAAATAGTCAGGCTTTAAAACTTCCTTACAGGTTCAAACGTTTTCGACTATTATTCAATCATTCAGCTTTATTTTACATTGAGTTGAACATTAGATTCTTCTTTTTACTACTTTTTTCATCCTCTGATATCTTTCTTTCAAACGATACTGACACAATATTGGCAAATTATATAGCATCAAAAGTACGTAGAAAAAAGTTGGTATTTGATGCTCATGAACTTTTTCCTGAAGTCCCCGAATTAGTTTCTCGTCCAAAAATAAAACGAATATGGGAGATTTTGGAAGACTCGATATTTCCTAAACTCACACACTCATATACTGTATGTGCTTCAATTGCAGATTACTACAATAAAAAATATAATTTGAAAATGAGAGTTGTAAGAAATGTTCCCCAATTTAGAACTTCGAATAATAAGGAGAAAAAATTATATTATCCAAATAAAAAAATTATAATTTATCAAGGTGCATTAAATACTGGAAGGGGATTGGAATGGGTTTTGAATGCTATGCCAATGATTGAAAATGCCATGCTGGTGATTATTGGTGATGGTGATATTAAGCACGAATTAGAATTACAAACTAAAAATTTGAAAATTGAAGATAAAGTAGTTTTCTTAGGAAAAATCTCTGCCGAAAATCTTCAGGATTATACTTCCTCTGCCACTCTTGGGTTGTGTTTGCTCGAAGATAAAGGATTGAGTTATTTTTATGCTTTACCTAATCGAATTTTCGATTATATTCAAGCCGGAGTTCCGGTGTTAGCCACTCGATTTCCTGAAATTGCCAACATTGTGGAAACTTACAAAACAGGTACATTAATAGATCATTATGAGCCTGATTATCTTGCTAATACAATTAATGATTTGTTGGAGTTTCCATTAAATACCGATCATTTTAATTCAATA
>JBMOHG010000765.1:0-1527 GCA_049317965.1 Paludibacter sp. | reverse complement strand
TGTATCGACTATCTAAGTATCTTTCAACTCTGTCAGAAACTCACACGCAATATGCAGGAAATGTGGAAGCTATATCGTCTTATGGTATTCAATTATTTAATTGACAATAAAGATGACCACGCTAAAAATTTTGCCTTTATCGTCCGTGATGGTGAATGGTACCTGGCTCCTGCATTCGATATTTTAGCAAGTGATGGCATAAATGGCTACCATACCACCTCTATTAATGATAGCATTACACCTACAAAACAAGATTTAATTACTGTAGCTGAAAAGGCTGGTTTGGAAACTAAAAAGGCTATTGAGGTTTATGATGAAATGAATAGTTTAGTAAACAAGAAACTGTTATAATCAATTACCACTCTTCCACTCGTTTACAAACGAGGAGTTAATGGTTGAGCGTTTGTAACACAAAATGTTGTATGTAAAAGATTAATAAAAAACTTTGTTGTAAACAAATAACCAAAACCCCCTCGTTGCAAACGAGGCTGTGTAAAAATGGGATTATTTTATTTCTCAACTAACAAATTGAAAGTTTGAAGCATTTTTTGAAGATTATAAAATAAGGGGAAAACCTTCTCAATAATTTTATCTACTAAGGGGTAAGACGCAGAATATAAATTGCTTATATATGAGTATTAGAATTTATTTTAAACCCTTAGTAGAAAAGATTGTAATATGTAAACAACCCTTATTCTCTTCTAAAATTTATAGTTGTTCAATTCGTAAGTTTATCATTGTTCAATATCTGTTATTACACAGCCTCTTCAAACGAGGGGGAGTATAAAAACTGAAAATAATCATCTGAGTGTCAATTATCAATTGTCAACTATCAACTACCAACCATCTTCCCACATCCAGCCCATTTAACAGCTTCGCCTTCGCCATCAGCACCTACAGTGCCAAATTCTACTCCAACAGCCAGTAATAAAGTATCATTATCAGTCAGGTAAGTAGCAATGTTTTCGATTTGTACTTCAAGGGTTTGTTCAGGTAATGCACGTTTTACAGGATTCCAGGCAGTGTGGGTTTCTTTGCGGTAACCTAATAATTGTTGATTATCGGGAGCATAGCTTTTTGAGTTTTCGTCGTACCGTACATTGGTAGTTACACCCAGTAATATTACAAAACGCATAAAAGGCAATTTGTTAGGGGATACCAAATGCTCGGTGGGGTTGAATTCAGGAATAGTGACTGTGGCACTTACCGTTTCTCGGTTTATTTGCCAGGTGGGTTGTACTCTGATGACCCGGTTGAATGGATTGGTTTTGTTAAAATCAAAATCGGTGAGAAAATGCTGGTTTTCTGTCACCAACACATTTCGTTTCCCTTTTTCGTGTTTGGTATCCATGCACTGAATCTTTTTGCATACCGCATTCAATCCGCCCATCACATTGTAATCCGCTAACCGAAGTATCGGTTCTAAAGCCCTACGCATAGCACTGACAGCTTTGGTACAGCCACTCCATTCGGTGCCACTTTCGCGCATCCCTTTGCAGCATAACACAATGCAACCGTATTCAGATA
>JBMOHG010000764.1:0-1536 GCA_049317965.1 Paludibacter sp. | reverse complement strand
TATGGATAAAAATACGATTCTGGGATTTGTGCTGATTGCACTAATAGTTATTGGCTTTTCGGTTTTGAACAAACCAAACGAAGCTGAACAAGCAAGAATACAACGCTATAATGATTCAATTGCGTTGGTAGAGCAGAATAAAGCTCCGATTATTTCAACCACTCCAAAAAGCACAACTGATTCAATAGCAGCCGATTCTACTGCAAATGACACTTCCAAAATAGCCAATTCTTATGGCGATTTTAGTGCGTCGGCTGTAGGTGTAGAGAAGTTTTTCACCTTGGAAAACGAGTTATTGAAACTTACTTTTAGCAATAAAGGTGGACGTATTTATTCGGCACAATTAAAAAAATACCGTACACACGATTCATTGCCACTGATTCTTTTTGATGCTCAGGAAAGCAATATGGGATTTACTTTGATTACCAATAATAATCGGGTATTGAACAGTACAGACTTATATTTTGAGCCGGTTTCGGAAATTAAGAAGGATGCTAAAGGCAATCAGACCTTGATTTTAAGATTAAAAACCACTGGCAAAGCGTATATGGATTTTGCATATACACTGCCTGTAAATAATTATATGCTTAGTTTTGGTATTAAGGCCAAGGACATGAATACTGTAATGCCTGCCGGAACTAACTTCCTCGAAATGCAATGGGCTTCAAAAATTCGTCAACAAGAAAAAGGTCGTAAATTTGAAAATCAATATTCTTCTATAGAATTCAAATATGTGGCCGACGATGTTGAGAAAATGAGTGTAAGCAGCGATGAAGAAAAGCAGTTAACCAGCAAAGTAAAATGGGTAGCTTTTAAAGATCAGTTCTTTAGCAGCATTCTTATTGCCAATAATGCATTTACTTCCGCAAACTTAAAAAGTAAAATGGAAGAAGAAACTAGCAGTTATTTAAAGTCATATCAGGCAGATTTAACTGTACCATTTGATCCGACAGGAAACGAACCAACAACTTTCCAACTTTTCATGGGTCCAAATCAGTATAAAATTTTATCGGCTTACGATAAAGGTGTTAGCTCCGACTTGAAATTAAAACTCAATGATTTAATTCCATTGGGTTGGGGAATATTTGGCTGGGTAAATAAGTTTGCGATTATTCCGATGTTCAATTTATTTAACCGGTTTATGAGTAATTTCGGTCTGATTATTCTGCTAATGACCGTTGTAATCAAATTGGTTCTTTCACCATTAACTTATAAATCATATATTTCGAGTGCCAAAATGCGGGTGCTGAAACCAGAAATTGATGAAATAAACGCTCGAATACCAGCCGACAAAGCTGCCGAACGACAAAAAGCAACCATGGAACTGTATGGCAAAGTTGGAGTAAGTCCAATGAGTGGTTGTATTCCAAGTTTGTTGCAAATGCCAATTCTCTTTGCTTTATTCAGCTTTTTCCCTGCTGCTATTGAACTACGTCAGCAAAGTTTCTTGTGGGCAACCGATCTTTCTACTTATGATTCTATTATGCAGTTGCCATTTACAATTCCATTTGGTTTTGGTAGTCATGTCAGTTTATT
>JBMOHG010000763.1:0-1536 GCA_049317965.1 Paludibacter sp. | reverse complement strand
TAAGACTTTTGGACTTTTCTTTTTTTATTTCAAATAATTGTTCGGACAGTTATGGCGTAAAGTGGTAAATACGTGAGAAAAACCATCCACAGTTTGGATAGCTCGCTCATAAGTTGTAGCTTTGCTCTTTGTTTTCATGTTGCTGAAAATTAAAAAATTAGTTTTATTTTTTATGGGAGAAGGTCTAAGTTCTCCCATTCAGCAACTTGAAACGAAAATATCAAAGAATAAGTATTGTAAATATCAGATAATAAACTATTTAAAGCTGACCCGCCTTTGCGGGTTTTAGTGCAACGAGAGGCTATGGGCATTTGGCGGTTTGCGGGAGCATTCGCTGTCGTGAAACGACAAAGTGAATGCGGGAGCAAAACCTCCCAAATGCACGTCAGCCAGCCAATGAACTGAGCGTGTGTTATGCTGCTGGTGTTTGGTTTTCAGTTTGATTTCACGGTTTTTAAAAGTTCGCTGTCGAAGATTGCTACAGGCGAAATCACAATTTCATTCATAGGAATCTTGTCTCCATATCTTTCTTTCATTTTCTGTTTTACAGTTTCGTTTGTCAAATCGAAGTCGCTAAGCTTTTCAAGTTTTCCGATTCCCAGTCCGGTAGCACGTTGATAGATTTTCCAGATTAATTCCGAACAATATATTTTGTTGTCTGACCACTCAAAAGTCAAGTCGTAGTTTTTACCTTTAAATTTGTCGCCTATTTGTTTCATCTTCGCTAAAGTCGCTGGAGTTAAAACTTGGTCAGCATTTTTGAGTCGTTTTATTACATATTTTCCGTCTTTCCCTCTTGCAATCCACTTGTCAAGCGGAGTTCGCTTAACTGGTTGAACTGCTTCAAAAACAAAATAATCTTTTCCGTCTTTGTAAATTAATCCACAATGAGAATATCTTGATTTTGTCGCAAGTTGTATTGCTTGGCTCTGTCGTGAAAGTGAAGTCTGAAAAATTAAGTCTCCTTCTCTTAATTCACTGTTGTCAACAAGTTTTCGTACCTCAGTTCTTGCGTTGTCAAGTCGTTGTCTCGGGTCGTAATATTTCCGTTTGGCATAAAGTCCTCCAACAATAATTAGCGCAATTAAACCAATTAGTAATATCGTCTTTTTCATAGATTAAGTTTTTAATTTGTTGTCTTGCTTATGATTTATACTACATTCCAACACCAAAGAAAAAAAGGAAAATTATAAAGCAAATCCACCATATTGTATTCAATAAACTTCCAATAAATACTCCAAGTACTATTGGATTTTTAGATTTCTTGTATATATTGTAAGCTAATCGTGGGATTAAAACCAAAAAAAATAGTACAATAATTAAAATTTTCTCGTTTCGTAAAAAGTAATATGACAAAAAGCCTAATAAACAAGCTGTCAAAATAGAAATCAAAATAATTTTTAAATACTTCCAATAAAAATTCATTGTCGAAAAGTCATTTTATAAAGTTTGATAGAGTCTGGTTTTTTTTTACACTTGCAGCTAATACATAGGCTTCGTGTGGTCGGCACGACCCAACATGAAGCCCAAGTTGCG
>JBMOHG010000762.1:0-1538 GCA_049317965.1 Paludibacter sp. | reverse complement strand
CCCCCAACCCCTCCCGTCTGCGTCGGGATAAATTGCGGGGAGTTGAAGCTAGTATTGTTTTTTTTATTTTCTTTCATATATTAATACTTTATATCGAAATTAATTACATTAATACCCTTAATGGTCTTAGATGTTAAATATAACAATTTTACTCTTTTAAAATTGAAAAGTTTATGATTAGCAATAGCATTTTATCATCTCGTAAAAAGGGCGTAAAATTAAAACCATTATGTTAATTATATAATCCTTTTTAAACATTATTTTAATGGATAAAATTGAAGCAATGTCATAGTTTAAATCGAAAGAACTTGCCTAATTCCCCTTTAGGGGTTAGGGTTCACTTCACCTTTCCTCTAATGGCATCAGTTGGATTCATTTTGGCAATTTTTCGTGCCGGTAAATAACTGACTGCTGCTGTTACAATTAATATAAAAATCATCGTATTGATTACCAATTCTGGTGTTATGGTTGCATACATCGTGTCGGCCATAGGAACTCCGATTTCACTGGCATCCATATTGAATGAATATCCTTTTACGACCATATAATACAAGATTGGTGTTCCCCATAATGCACCCAAACCAAAAGCCAGAATGGCATTAATTGTACCTTCGAGGGTAAAATGCCATACAACCTGTTTCTGTGTCATACCAAGAGCAACCAGAGTTCCAATCTCACGTTGACGTCGGAAAATGGATAAAGTTTGTGTGTCGAAAATGGCTAACATGGCAAGTAATAGAAAAAGAATGTATAGAAAACTAGTGCCAATTGATTTGGTTTTTACCAGCAACATGGTCGATTCTGTAAGTTTTTCTATGCTTTTAAAATTCCAATCGGGAGTAGAAATTTTATTAATTTTGGGAGATTTGATTAGTAAATTGGCACAATTGCTGTTCATTGTCATTTGTTGAAGTCGATCAAGCGGAATCCATAAAATGCCATTATCAACTGTGGGTATCGAAGTTTTAAAAATTCCAACAACTCGAATATCAGTTGCTTCGAAGGTTCCATTTTTATCGCGCCAGCGCAATGTAACCAAATCGTTTATTCTTAACTTGGTTTGCTTTGCCATAAATGCTCCTAAAACAACTGGAATTTCAGCAGAATTAGTATTTAATTTTTGAGTAGGAATTTGTAGTAAATTTTGCTCAGGTCGTATGCCTTTTAATAATACACTTTGCATTCTTCCTTCGGGATAAATACTTCCCTGTGTTATCAAAATTGGCTCAATTAAATGATTGTCAATGTCTTTTTTGAATGCAATTGGAATTTGGACTGTACTCGAATCGAGTGTAAATGGATCAAAAGGATCATATTTCGACTGCCAATACTGACCGTCTGCAATTTCCCATTTTACGGTATCATCTACTGCCTGATTGCTCCATCCTTTCAATATGCCTTGTAAAAGAATTATCAAAACAAATGAAATAGAAAGGACAAATACATTGAGCCAGGTTTTCAGGCCATTACCGATTAGGCTTCTGAATGCTGTTTTGAAAAGTGTCATAATGGTTGATTGGTTAATTGGTTGATTAGTT
>JBMOHG010000761.1:0-1538 GCA_049317965.1 Paludibacter sp. | reverse complement strand
TCACTTCCATTAGGTGCATCAATGCTGGTTCCTTTGCAAGCCGTCATGGTATTGTTTTCTATGATAATATTTTTAGCCCTGTAATTTCTTTGTATATAATCAACCACTTTAATGCCTTCGCCTGTTGTCATATTGTAGATTACATTGTTATATGCCCATATTTTTTCCACATCGTTGGCCAATTCCGAACCAATTACGATTCCATTTGTGCAATTATAGATTTTATTGTTGAAAATCTGAATATCATAATCTAAGCCATCATAAGCATCGATATAAATTCCGAGTTTTGCAGGTAAATCATGAATAACGTTACCGTAAACCCGAATGTGTTTTGACCCTTTAACATCAATTCCTTCTCCGCCAGCTGTGTTTTTAGTACCATTTTTTATTTCGTTATTGCAAACATCAATGTATTCACATTGTGATAAAGTAAGGCATTCGCCCCACGAGCTACTTACTGCTTTTTCCACAATATTGTTTCTGACAATACAATTTGAAGCTGCACTCAATGAAATCCCCGGATTCGTAAAATTATACACATAATTGTTTTCAATGATCGAATTAGTTCCTCCACAGAAAATACCTATGTATCCATTTTGTACTCTTAGACCTGAGACTTTGATATAGCTTTTGGAACCTAAACTGACCAAGGAAACAGATCCTAGACCTGTACCATCGATTATGGATGTATCGTTGGGATAAGCAGTGACAGTAATATAGTTACCTTCAGTGCCCGAATTGGTAAAAGTAAATCGCTCATTGTAAGTACCTCCTCGTACAAAAGCGGTTTGTCCGGCAGTAAGCACACTGGCAGCTTTTGCAACTGTTTTCCACGGTAAAGCTTCAGTTCCCGGGTTCGTGTCGAGACCAGTTGTGGAAACGTAAAAGTTTTGGGCACTTAGAGAATTTATTGCAAAAATGGAAGTAATGAAAAGTAGTGAAATGAAAATTTGATGTAGTGTTTTCAATGGAATTAGTATTTAGTTTACAATTTTCGAATTGATTTTTTTTATTACAATTCAGTTATAATAAAGAGATACTTAAATGAAAAAGTACTCACTATTTATGTTAATAATGAGTACTTTATAATCATTCAAAAATAAAATAACTATGTATGAATCAAGTTGTGGATTTGTTACTTTATTAATTTACAATAACCTTACATGTAGATATATTAAAATTGTTTTGCAACTTTACAAAGTGAATACCCTTTCCCCAGTTTTTGACATTCATACTTAAAGTACGATCGTTTTCGTCGATGTTTTTATTCAAAATTTCTTTACCAAGAACATTCGTTATTGAAATGTTTTTGTAACTCTGTCCTTGAAAATCTATAGATACAAAATCTGATGCCGGATTCGGGAACACATTTACAACATTTTTCTCTAATTTTATTTTTTGGATAGCAGTCATTGTATCAAGTGTATATTCAATTGATAATTCAGCTGCGCCAGATCCAGTATCGAATGCATTGATTTGCAACGTTTTTCCTGCACCAGCCATATATTCAAAAATAAATGTCATGGCATTGCCACTTA
>JBMOHG010000760.1:0-1539 GCA_049317965.1 Paludibacter sp. | reverse complement strand
GGACAATTAAGACGTAGAATAAGATTTGTATTTTTTGAGTGTGTAACTGATTTTGTTTTTTTTCTTTTGAAAAAACATTCCGAAAAAGCAGAGCTTACAAAGGGTGAGTCTCCAAATGGTCCTCTCCAAAAATCCTGAACAACAATAGTTTTCTCAGTTTTATAGAATGTTATTGAGCGAGTATTTCCATATTCATAGTCGAATGATTTATCAGGGGTTAAAATTGCATATTGATACGAGATTGTTGTAATGTCTTCATCTATAAAAGATTCCACACTCCATTCAAATTTATCATTACATTGCATAGCAATACCTTCTGAGGAATTACCAGTTGTAGTATTTGATGAATTTAACAAAAGGTACAAGGATTGTCCCCATTGAGTTACATAATGTATATTGAATTGTATTTTCATATTTTGTCGAAATTATAGGGTGCAAATTTACAAAAATAATATGCAATATGAA
Source organism: Paludibacter sp. (assembly GCA_049317965.1). Taxonomy (GTDB): domain Bacteria; phylum Bacteroidota; class Bacteroidia; order Bacteroidales; family Paludibacteraceae; genus Paludibacter. Next base: position 1,074 of record JBMOHG010000760.1, on the reverse strand, counting down.
AACAAGACCAAAAATGATTAATAAGTTGTTCTAAAATGAATTAATAGCATACTAACTTGTTGATGTTAAACCAAAAAATAATTTTATCATTATGCAAGAAGATAAACTAATTTTTCTATATTTGCAACTCAATTAAACAATTATTTAATTAACGTTTATTTATTCGAAGCAAGAATTAGTTCTCAATTATTCAAATCATTAAATAAAGTCAAAAATGAAAAGTAATACAGTTTTATATAATATTTCACGATTATTCATCGCATTTTTATTGCTAATATCTATTGATATACAATCTGCAACACTTTTCGAAAACTTTGATAGTCCATCAGTAGCTTCTACATCTAACAATGGTGCTACAATTACTTATCTTTCATCTGGTTCATGGTTTACAAACGGCATAACCAAGCCAACAAATCCAAATGAAAATGACCGTATAAATGGAGTTTACTCCATGCGAATGAGAGGTTTAGATGGTAAAAACGTCATGTATATGAATTTCGATAAAGCTGGTGCAGGGATTCTTTCTTTCAATTATGGTTCTTATGGAAATTACAGCAATGGTGAGTTTACTATTCAAAAATCCACCAATGGTGGTGTACTATGGGAAACTATTGGTTCTCCTGTAGTTGTTCCAAAATGGAGTGGAACATTTCTCACTTATTCACTACCTGTTAATTATAATGGGAATATAAGGTTTAAAATTGTTGTAACCTGTCGTACTGTTAATAATCCAAACGAACAATTTAATATTGACGATTTAATGATTACTGATTTTGGAACTGAGCAAACAGCCATTCCAGTTTCATCAGTAGCAACTGGTGTTTACGAAACTCCACAATCAGTTTCACTTTCTAATTCCACTCCGGGCGCAACTATTTATTATACAACCGATGGGTCAAAACCAACAATTGCATCAAATGTTTACTCAACAGCATTAAATATTTCTGCAACTACAAAGATTCGTGCAATTGCTGTTGCTGCGGGTAAAGAAGACAGTCGCGAAGAAGTGGTACTTATTAGCTTTCCCATATCAATTAGCACGTTAGCAGAGTTGACTGCTAAATTGGCTACAAC
>JBMOHG010000759.1:0-1541 GCA_049317965.1 Paludibacter sp. | reverse complement strand
TTTACCCCTAATTTGGCCTTCTTTTCGGCTGCTTTGTCAATTCCGGTTTTTACCGCAGGTTCGTGTAACATAATTCCTCCTTTTTTAAATCAATTTGTGCCAAAGGTATCAATTTAGAGAAACGGATGAAATTCTATAATATTGACTTTAAACATTGTTGTATAACAACTTATTTGTATTTTTAACACAAAAAACGAATCATGCGGTTCTCGAAGAAGATAAACTGTGAAACATGTTCGCTAAACTGCGACATTTATTCAACCTTGAACGAAAACGGGAATAAGTATCAGTTAGCCAATCCTTTGCATGCCCAATTTAAAAAGCATGATGTAATATGCAAACAAGGCACTGAAGTAACCCATGCACTTTTCCTTGTTAAAGGTTCGGCCAAACTGTATATTGAAGGAATTAACAACAGGAATATTATTCTATATATTTTAAAACCGCCGGCTTATATAGGTTTGCTTTCTTTTTTCGAAAATCCCGAATATTCATATTCCGTTTCTGCCCTCGAGGATTCGGAAGTTTGTTTTATTGAACTTGATCTGGTCAAAAAACTGTATGTCGAAAATCACCATTTATTGCTGAATTTGAATAAAGCTTTCGGGAAATCGGTTTCGATGATAATGAAGAAATTAATTTCGCTTAACCAGAAACAAATCAGGGGCAGGTTTGCCGAAAACTTGATATATTTGTCGGAGATGAACGGCAACCAAAAATATAATTTAGGGATGACCCGGAAAGAAATAGGTGAAATGATAGCCATTTCGGAGGAAAATGCAGTACGGCTTTTTACAGAGTTTTCGAAAGAAAATATAATTTCCCTAAATGGCCGCGAAATAGAAATTCTGGATATGGCACTTATGAAAAAAATAAGCGAGGTAGGATAGCGCCAAAACCAACAACAACAATTGTTTATGAGAATCCAATATTGCTCGGACCTACACCTCGAATTAAGCCAAAATAGCAAGTATTTCGAAACAACACCTTTATCAGTGGCGGGTGACATTTTGATTTTGGCCGGCGATATTGTCCCATTGCACGATGAATACCTAACCAACCCATTTTTTAGTTATGTTTCCAGCCATTACAAACAAGTATATTGGATACCGGGAAACCATGAATTTTACCATAAAAATATTTCCGACTACAGCACTTCGTACAATATCCGCATTTTCGAAAACATAAACATTGTAAACAACATAGAATTGCAATACGCTGGCATACGATTCATATTCAGCACGCTATGGTCTAAAATAACTTTAGGGAACGAAAAAAATATAGAGCGGAACGTGTCCGACTTTGAATTCATAAGCCGTAACAACAAAAAATTTAATGCAGCTACATTCAACAAACTCCATGACGAAAGTTTAGGCTTTATAAAACATTCGTTAAATAGCAAGTGGGACAAAACGGTGGTTGTTACGCACCATTTGCCTTCGGTTTTATGCAATTCGGACGTTCATAATGCCAGTTCGATAAATGAGGCGTTTTGTGTTGACCTTACAGGATACATAAAGGAATGCAATGCGAATTTTTGG
>JBMOHG010000758.1:0-1551 GCA_049317965.1 Paludibacter sp. | reverse complement strand
GTCAAAATTAAATGAAAAACCGCTGTCGTTGTTTTAAACAATGGCAGCGGTTTTTGCTAATTTCAATACAATTTCAACTTTTTCCAAATCCCAAAACTGAATGCTAAAAACATTAAGAACCAGAATCCGTCAGGTATTGGAATAGGATTTCCCATTTCATCTCCACCACCGGGATCAATATCCACGTTTTGAGGTCCTCCATCAGCAATACCCATTTCGAAAGTTGATAAATCGGATGCTAATGCATAAAATCCATGTGTGTCCTGAGTTATATTTTTACTGGCGTCCTTTAATGGAATTAGTAAATTGGTTTCAAAAGGTGAGTTATCTAATAAAGTCAAATTGATATCTGTATTAACTTCAGATTTATTTTTGTTTTTGAGTATTGTGATTCCATTAAATTGTGACAAATCTACAAAATCCATTTGTAGTCCGGTTTTTTGGTTCGCATTTTTATAATTTCGTTTCGATACTATATAGACGGGAATTAGACTTTTTGTTGATTCCGAGCTTTCTAAAAATGTAATTTTTTTTACCTTATTATCTATAGTTTTATAATTGAGTAAGGTCTCTGTTTTACTTTTTTCCAAATTTGCATCAGTTTTATTTACTAGGTCTTTCGAATTGGGAATCCTGAGATTGGAATTAAATATATTTATTCCGGAACTGATTTTCGGTCTGTTAATATCCCATTCCAATTGTACTCCCGGCTCTAAATCTTTATCAGATTTTGATAAGGACTTTCTACTATCAATTTTATTTACAATTGAAATCAAAAGGACTATCCCATATAAAATTACAAACAGTATTAGATAACTTTTTCTTTTCATTGTGTTATCGAATTATTAAGTTTGTAATTACTGTATCTAACTTAGTCTGAGCCTTAACCAGATAAAGACCTTCTGGAATATTCAATAAACTGTTTGTAATACAATTAGAATTAAATCTAATGAATTTTACCAACCTTCCCTGAACATCGAATAGTGATAAATCACCTTCCGAATTACTTAAATTATCTATTATAATGGTTTTATTAGAAATGAAAACTTTTAAATTTTCATTTCTAATACTCGTTGTTGCAGTGTTTGAATTTTCAGCAGTAACAATTTTAAATCTCTTTTCGGGATTCGCAGTTTGCCGTGCAACAAATGAATACTCAGTTCCAGTTTGTGTGATGTCAATTGTTTTGTTGAGTTGTAAATCTACTAAATAAATGCCTTGAGGATAATGAGATTGCATATTTACATGCGTAAAAGTCAAGGTATAATCGGTTTCTTCACTTCCTGCCTGAAAAGCAATTTCGGTATTGTTAATGTCACTCATAACGTCAATTTGATAATCGCCATCTGCCTCTTTTGCAAAAAGTTGAGGAGTAATAGGCATGCCAAACATTTTACGACCATCCCATCCGTTGTCAAAATTTCGTGTACAATTTGGTTCTTTGAAAAGCCACATTCTATCGCCTAAACGTGAACCTTTTACATCTATAATTGTAAATACTTTTGGAGCAGAACTAATATTTGTTTTGTTAGGAACTCGTTGAGCTGATGT
>JBMOHG010000757.1:0-1554 GCA_049317965.1 Paludibacter sp. | reverse complement strand
AAATTAAGTTGATTTTATATATTGATAAATAATGGTTTGAAAGAAATTAGAAATAAATAAATTAAAATATCAAATTGTAATATATTTTTTATATATTTGCACATTAATAACAATAATGATTAAATCATGGTCGAAAATTTAAATTCATTTTTCTTTTTACTTGAATTAAACTAAAATAATTTTCAATTAATATAAACCATCAAAAAAAAACAACTCACAATGAAAAAAAACTTATTAAAATTCGTCCTTTTCTTTACAATTCTTGGATTCTCGACAGTAAAATCTTATGGATTTGAATACATCATTAGTTTTGCATCCGACGATTTACTTACTGAAATTGACAGCGTACAAGTTACAAACTTTTCGAAAAGCACAACTGTAACTGTGCCTAAAGGTTATAGTTTGAAGTTATCAAATGTTGGAACTGGATTAAATAAACTGAATTCTTATCAAAACAATATTTTTATTTATTCCAATCAATCTACCTCACAAATGACTGCTAAAATCATTGCTCCTAATACTGGAAAAGCGTTAATAGCTATTTACGGTATAGATGGAAAAAAACAAACTGAAATAAACAGTAATTTACAAGAAGGTGAAAACATTTATAAAATATCAGCACCATTGGGCTCTTATATTCTCAAAGTCTATGGAAATGATTATTCTCTGCAAACAAAATTTGTTAATCTAAAAGAACAAATTAATTTCACGAAAATTGAAGCTATCGCAACTGCATTTTCACAAGAGACAAAAACTTTACAAAAAGCTAAAACTGTCGAATATACTACAATGTACTTCGAGAACGGTGACCAACTTCAATATCAGGTATTTTCGGGCGTTAGTAGTGTTATAACATTCGATACGCCTACTATCAGCAAAAATTATCCTATCCATGTTTATACCTGTATTGATGGCAGTGGAAACGGATATCCAACTGTAAATATTGGTGGAAAAACTTGGATGGCCCAAAACCTGAGAACAACCCAATATAGTGACACCTTTAGTACCAAAATTATGATAAATCCTGACACTATTTTTAATGACATACAATGGCGTGAAACAAGTATTCCTGCATATTGCTACTACAATAACGATCCAAAAACTGCTAAAAAATACGGCATTTTGTATAACCAAAGAACTATTATGGTCATGGCAGTCGATTCTGCCAAGAATATATGTCCTCAAGGATATCATATACCTACTATGCAAGAATGGAATCAATTGAGTACTTATCTAAATGGAAGTGCAAAATCCATTGCAACAAAAACTGGTTGGGGAATATCTACTACTTTGGGACATATAGGCTATAACGCATATTCAAATAATAGTACGGGATTTTCAGCTTATCCTTCTGGATGGAGAAAAGGTGATTACGGCTCTTTTGAACCAGAAGGTACCGTTGCTTACTTTTGGACTGCAAATTTTGGAAATGAAGGTACAAGTGCGGCCATTTACTATAACAAAATGGGAATTTATTCCGCATCTCATTTAGTGGAAGCCGGACTGCCATGTAGATGCGTTAAATGATTATTTGTCAATAATCTTAAATTTAAA
>JBMOHG010000756.1:0-1563 GCA_049317965.1 Paludibacter sp. | reverse complement strand
TTTCCATTAACTTTAAATTGTATGTTTTTTGGTAGTATTTTTTTTAGTGCATTATTGAGAGTGAGGGCATTATTGATTGAAAAAGCGAGTATAGTGTTTTCGGGTATTTTTGTAGGGTTGTACGAAAAAACACAATCGGTTTGGTCGCTTAACGATTTCAATACTAATTTAAGTGATATTTGACCCGTTGGAAGAATCACCGTTTTATCAAGAATTGTTGATTTTCCATAACTCAATTGTACTATTGAGACACAGATTAAAAGTGAAAATTTCAACTTTCTCATATCAATTACTTACTTTTTTATTGTTGTCTAACAGGTAAGTTTTTCCTTCTTTTCGTACATTTAAATCCAGGGTTTCAGCAATAATTTGAAGTACTAAATTCACATCTTCACCATCGAAATTTACCGTAATTTGTTGTTCTTCAATGCTCTTTTCAGCAATTTTTATATTGACTTTGTACGCATTACTTATAATTCCAATAGCATCACTTAGCATCATTCCCTGAAACTCTACATGCATAGAACCTACTTGAAGTGCATCCATTTTTTTTGCCAAAACGTTGAAAGTTTTCGTAGTTCTGTTGTAAAAACCAGTTTCATTGGCTGTAAGTATTATGCCTTTATTTTCTTTTGTAAAGAATCTAACTTCACCATCTATTACTTTAACTCTTACATAATTTTTTTCTGGATAAGCATTTACTTCAAATATTGTTCCAATGTCTTCAATAAATGTTTCATTTGCTTGCACTTGCAAGGTTCCTTTTGCGGCATGACCAACAATAAATTTTGCTTCGCCATTTAATTTTATTATTTTACTTTTTTTACCAAATTCCGAACTATAACTAATTGTGCTGTTTTTTGATAGGTTTATCTGTGAACTATCTGGTAAAATTTGTAGTCTTTGAGTGGAATGCGAAGCTAATATTATTTCATGTTCGGCAAAATAAGTTCTCCATACTGAGATTGAAAGTAAAACTAAAATTGCAATACTTGCAGCTTGAAACATCCAATTTTTATAAAACGGTATATGTTTAGGCTTAATAGTTTGAATTTTAGATTTTTCTGAAATATAGGTCATAAATGTATTCTTAGCATGTTCAATATTCAATTTTGGCATTTCGATTTGTGAGCCCGATAATTGAACATAAAGTTCAGACATTTTATCAAACTCCAATTGATTTTCGAGAGACGATGCAATCCATTGTTCCAATTCTTTCATCTCATTTTCTGTAGCATTCCCGCCAAAATAACGAGCAAATAAAATATCAATATCTGTTTTCATAGTAAGTAAATTATATTATTTGTGCCAAAATACAAAGGCTTAAAAAGTCTTTTAGTTCAATTCGGAATATTTTAAGTGCTTTAGAAACTTGATTCTCAACAGTATTTATTGATATGCCCAGATTTTTGGAAATTTCGGAATATGATAATTGCTCCATTCTACTCATTTCAAACACACGTTTACATTGTGGGGGAAGTTTTGTGAGTGCCTTTTCAATTCTCTGCTGTAATTCTGAAGTTGAAATATGTTCATCTACATCATCTACTGAACTATTCATTG
>JBMOHG010000755.1:0-1564 GCA_049317965.1 Paludibacter sp. | reverse complement strand
TTGTAACAATTTCTATGGTTTAAAAGTCATACGATAAGAATTTGTCAGAAAACGTCGATAATTCTATAAGCCTTTATATAATGTGGTTTTTGAAACAATGGTTCGTTATAAAAAATGATTTTTTGAACGCAAAGACACAAAGTTGCAAAGTCGCAAAGAAAAACTGAAAGTTTTTGTCTTTGCGTACTTTCTCTTTATTTTGATTATTAGGTGTTTAAGTCTTTGCGTCTTTGTGTTTACTCTATTATTAGAATAAAGTATGAAGCATTTAAAATATAGGATTTAATCTGTTATATATCAGTATAATAAAATACTTTATAACGAACCATTGTGAAAGACTCAAACCATATCTATTGGTTTTAATTTAAAATATTTGCTCAATATTATTTCAAAAAAAAATGCTCCGAATTTCCCCAAAGCACTTTTAAGATAATGTAATTAGTTACTTATTGAAATTATTTAGATTTCAATTATCTGATCACTTTTGTAGTTTCAGTATTATTTCCTTTAAATTTAAACAAGTACAACCCTTTTTTCAAATTATTTGCCGAAATTGAAAGTTTTCCTGTAGCTGGCAAATCGTAATTTGAAATCATTTGACCAGAAACATTATAGATTGTAACAGATTTAAAATCGGAAGAATAAGTCAAATCTAATGAATTTGAATTACTTATAACCTTAGTTGATGATACCTTCGATGATGTTAAACCAGTATAGTCACCTTGCGATACATTTATAGTCATATCGGCTCCATAGGTCGAAACTTTTACCTGAGCGCCACGGCCTGTAACTCCCACAGGAAGTGGAGTTGCTTTAAGTGTATAAGTTATTGCAAAAGTAGTTTCATTGAAAGTTTGTTCGGATGTCAACCAACTTGGAAGGTCAGCTTCTAACCACCAATCAATAGGTGAATACCATGCATCTACATTAAATGTTTTATTACCACCTGCAATTGGAGCAACAAATGTGTTTTCGTTTGGATGAATGTAAGAATAAGTTGCACCTAAATTAAATAGCAAAGAGGTATAAGCTCCAATATAATCGGCAGCATTATATATTTCACGAGTAACAGCACCAGTAGTATCTTTTGAATTATAAAAAATGTATGCATTCGATTCCCCAATAGGACTATCATATCCTTGTGCATAAGCAGCCAATGTTACTCCCTTTTTATTAAATCCTGTCAATTCAACTAATATTGCATCGTTGATTTCTAAATAATCATTTTTCACAACTAAACCAGTAATCGAATCAAGGCTTGTGAATCCTTTAAATAACATAGTATGTGAATCAGGGTCGATTGTAATCACATCTTCGGCTTTACAAACCGCAGTTGCAATTGTATCAGCTAAACCATTATCAGCAACACGGTGTACAATTAATTTGAATTCGGTACCTATCGGTGCTGAAAACTTCGATAAACTTATCCAAACGCTATCTAACAGGTAACGATGAACAGGTTTTTCAAAATAATTTGCTATTGCATCAATTGTGCTATCTGGTGCATTGCCAAATAAATAACTGCTTCCTAATGAATCAGCCGGATAATCATAAATGTATTCAT
>JBMOHG010000754.1:0-1566 GCA_049317965.1 Paludibacter sp. | reverse complement strand
GCGGACGTTCGTTCGAGTCGAGCCTCCGCAACTAAATAAAGAATTCAGGATTAGTTTCTTGGATTCTTTTTTTTGTGAATTCGTATTCTCGCTATTACACCAAACACTCAAATAAAAAAGCCCGAAACAATTGCTCCGGGCTATTTTTATGGGTTACTTACAACTTATTTTTTGCTTTCGATGCGTTTTGCGTAACGAGTCATAAATTTGTCAACACGTCCTGCAGTATCCACCAATTTCGATTTACCGGTGTAGAAAGGATGTGATGAACTTGAAATTTCCATTTTCACAACTGGATAAGTTACACCATCAATATCGATAGTTTCCTTTGTGTTTACGGTGGAACGAGAGATAAAGGTGTCGCCGTTCGACATATCTTTAAATGCTACCGGACGATAGTTTTCTGGATGAATTCCGCTTTTCATATCTGTATGTTTTAATTTATTTTTCGCTATTCTTAATTGGGCTTGCAAAAGTACTACTTTTCATCTAATTATCAAACATTTTATGCAATTTTTATTTGAAAAGCTTTGTAATTGATAATTCTGAGAATTTATTTTATGCTATTAGTCAGAATAACAAGTATTTAAACCAAATATATTAATATTGCTACTTTGAACCCATATACAAAAGGAACATTCCAATAAGCACACCTATTAAATCTATAATTTTCAATTTGATATTTTTATCATGCATAACAATTGCTCCATAGAAAAATGGCACAATTACACCCGAGCGCCGTATGGTAGAAACTACAGAAATCATTGAATCGGGCAAAGTAAGTGCATAGAAATAAACAAAGTCGGCTGTAACTAGAAATAGCGAAATAAATGCAATTGACCATTTAAATTTAAACGGAGTTGTATTTTTACGAGTGGGCGCCCACAAAAAAAGTGTTATAACACCCATTATAATCGCCTGATAAAATGTATAATATGTTTGTACAGCCATTGAGTTAAACTGTTTCATCAGGTATTTATCGTACAAACCACTTACTGCGCCTGTAAGAGTGGCCATAATAATAAACCAAAACCATTTATTCGTTTTGAGGTGAATACCTTCTTTTTTCCCTACAAAAGAAAAGAGGAAAAATGAAAGTAACGTAATACCAATACCAGCAGCCTGAAATCCATTCAGTTCTTCAGCAAAAATTAATAATGCTCCTACCACCGTCCACATTGGCTGTGTGGCTTTTATCGGCGAAGCTAATGAAATAGGCAAATGTTTCATTGCAAAATAAGCAAATAACCATGATGTGAGTACAATTACAGCTTTTAAAATCAAAAAAAGATGTGTTCGAAAATCAACTTGTGGCACAAAAAATATGCTACCCTCTAAAACGGAAGGGAAAAACTGAGATAAAATTAAAAAGGGGAGTAGTATTGCCGATGAGAAGCAGATTGAAGTCAGTATTACCGGAATAACAGCATTGTCTTTCAACGAAACTTTTTTAAAAACATCATACGCACCCAGAAACAATGCCGAAATAAAAGCAAGTAATATCCACATGAAAGATTTACAATTTACAATTTACAATTTACCAATTTACAATTTACTAATCTACCA
>JBMOHG010000753.1:0-1569 GCA_049317965.1 Paludibacter sp. | reverse complement strand
CCCATTTATATTATTGATAAAACCAACATTATTCCCGAAAGGAAATGAAATATTATTTGGTAATTCTAAGTGTTATTTCAGCAGTAGCAGCTCAGGTATTAATTAAAAATGCCTCATTAAATGTGCTTTTTGACAAAAAATGGATAGTGCTGATGCTATCGAGTATTACTGCTTATGGAATTGCTTTTGTTCTACAATCATATGTATTGAAATTTTTTCCATTGAGCAAAATTGCACCTGCAACAGCCATAGCAGTCATGGTACTCGTTTTTGGGTGCGGAGTATGGTTATTTGGAGAAAACATTAATACAAAACAAGTTATCGGCGTATTATTAGGAATAGTTTCCATCTACTTGATTTTATCATGATACGATTTCTATCTCGAAAATCCTATTCATTTTTCATTCAAATTGCTTTATACTTATTTGTGAATGGACTTTTTATTCTCAAATATTTTCCTCGTGCCGGCATTATTTCACCAATAATTCTGTTTTTATACTGTTTTTTTATAATATCCGGAATTTTTCTATTTACTCTATATTCCAATAAAATATCAGAAAGAAATTACAAGATTGGATATTTTTTATCGTTAATAATTATTTGTTTAGCAATTATTGGACTATTAGTCGCAATTGATCGATATTCGGTTAGAGTGGACAGATGGTCGGCAGTAACTTTTTTTCTGGATAATTTATTTCAGGGGAAATATCCATATTCAGCTCACACACATGTAAGTACAACAAATTTTGCCTCACCTTTTCCCATTTGGCATATTATCAATATTCCTTTTTATCTTTTGGGTGATGTTGGTATTGGATTGATTTTTTTCTTATTAGTTACTGCATTTTTAATTCAACAGCTATTTTTATCGTATCGTAAATCATTTATCTTCATAGCCTTACTAGCACTTTCACCGGCATATTGGTGGGAAGTTACTGTTCGCAGCGATTCACTGAGTAATGCACTCTTAGTTTTTGCTTTTATTATTTGGTTTAGCAAACAAAATTATTCACTTTCTACAAATTTCTGGCTCAGTATACTCATTTGTGGTTTGATATCTTCCACACGACTTTCGGCAATTTTACCAATGGCATTATTTCTGTTTGAGCCATTTATTAAGTTGGATTGGAAGCGTAGAATTATTTTCCCTGTAGGTATTTTAGGCATTTTACTTATTTCCTTTTTGCCCTTTATCTTTTGGGATACAACAAATTGGATCTTTTTCAAACGCAATCCTTTTATGTCACAATCAAGTGTAGGTAATCCCTATTTACTTTTGGTAATGATTGTTTTGGGAGTATTTATGGCATTTCGATGGAAAAATATTTCACAGTTCTTTTCAACAACATCAATTTTTCTTTTCATCTTTGTTTTAACAGCTCAAGTCAACTTAATATTTTCTAGAGGCATTCAAAACTCAATTTTTGAAGATAGTCTTTACGATATTTCGTATTTTACATTATTGCTACCGTATTGTTTAGCCTACATCTGTGATTTTCAATTAAAAAATACACATACTAGCCATGTCAAGACAAAAATCTGAATTGTATTTTCACACTACAGTCGAAA
>JBMOHG010000752.1:0-1575 GCA_049317965.1 Paludibacter sp. | reverse complement strand
ATTTAATATTCTCATGTGCAATATGTTAGATAGTTTCCGTTCAGAGACTATATACGATAATAATAGGTTGTAGAGGGTGTAAGACCAAGATCCACAAAGGAAGTGCTTGTTCCCAAATAAACTACTTGCTCACCTGCTGCTACAGTATTACCAATTTTATAAATACCATTTGCATTGGGTGTTGTTGTAGGGTCAGCAAGACCACGTACAACCATATAACCACCACCATCCACCCCGGCTACCGGTGCAGTCCACGAAATAGTTTGTTGTGTAGCTGCAGCTGCTGCTTGATTTGGTAATGTTATAGGATCTGGTGCTGTCTCATCTACTGTTGTGCCAGCATAAGCAACAAAATCATCCATATCAACTGCTGCAGCCATTGCAGCAGATGTCCGGAAAGCTGCGAAGTAACCATATTTTGGACTTGGTGTACTATTTGCAGCTGTTACTTTTGCAACTAATTTGGTCCAAGTATTATTTGTCGCTGCTAATGGTATAGTAAGTGCTATGTTAGAACCATTTGCGGTAGCATAATTTGATATTGTAATAGTATTTGATGTAAAACTTGTTATTGTTGTTGAAGCAGGTATCCCAGTTCCAGTAATACTAGCTCCTGCTACAATTGGAGCATGAAAAGTAACAGAAGTTAAAATATTGCTAGCCGAAGTTGTAGTTCCAATTGCACCAATATTTGTATAAGAAATAGACGAGGTTGGATTTGTTCCGTCTGAACTTGCACCAACAGTTTGTATAGTGCCACCAGGGGCAGTTGCACCACTTGTACGATAATAATATTGTACAATATATGTTGAAGCTCCTACAATTGCTCCATTTCCTGCTGTTGGTGATTGTATACGTTTTGTTGCAGCAGTAAGATTAAAGTTAATGTATTTTGATCCAGTACGTGGTGTAGCAGACTGAACAGTACCATAACTAGCAGTACCACAAGTCCAATCAGTACGTTGTACACCTGTACCAATCGATGTGCCAACAAGCGCTGTACCGGATGCAGCTTGTCCTTCAAAACCACCATCCATAGTAGGGAAGGAGCCAATAACCTGTTGTGCCATCAGTCCGTTTACTGAAAGAATCAGTAACAGTAATGGCAATACATGCCGCAATAAAGATTTGTTTCGCGAGGAAACTGATTGGGAAAAGTTGAATGTTTTCATGAATTGATTTTTTTAAGATGAATAGTTTGGTTGTTTCTAATTGTAGAATAGTTTTTTATTTAAAGTGAGCGAATTTAATAATGGTCCATTCCTTTTTTGGGAATCCTGCCTTTTTATTTGTATTACTACTAAAAATTAAGTAGTTGGTGTGCCAGGAGTAATTGGTGTGCCAAAAATAGTAATTTCTTTTGTACAAACAATACAAGTTGTATAAAAGTTTTATTTTTATTCAACAATTATTTATCAAAAAGAAAGGGAGTTTGTTCAAACACCCTTTCTATAAATAGTTTATAATTAAATGCTCAGCCGTTATTCAACTATGGTTTTAATAGTCTTTACATTGCCTGCAGTTTTAATACTAATTACGTAAGCGCCTTTTTGTAAAGGAGTTGACAATGTATTT
>JBMOHG010000751.1:0-1577 GCA_049317965.1 Paludibacter sp. | reverse complement strand
TGGCAAATAAATTTGAGATTGCCGGCAAAATAACCCCAACATCTTATCTTTCGTATCAATCGGCATTAGAATTTCATGGCTTGGCGCATCAGGTATTTTACGATTTGTGGGTTTCGAGTTGCAACCGCTTTAATTCGTTCGACTTTGAAGGAATTCGATTTCAGTATTGCGAATCAAAAAGTTTGTCAGGAGTAATCGCTGCGAGTTCTAGTTCATTTATACGTGTTACAAATTTAGAACGTACTGTGATTGATTGTATTGATAAAATAGAACGATGTGGTGGCTTGGAGGAATTGATACAGTGCTTTTCGCTCATTACTTATTTGGATGAAGAATTAATGCTCAATTACTTGCAAGAATTCAACAAGCAATTTTTATATCAGAAAGTCGGATTTATTTTGGAGCATTTTAAGCAGGAAGTGAAACTGAGTGATAACTTTTTCAGCGTTTGTAAGCAAAAATTAGGTAAAAGCACACGCTATTTGACAGACCTTACTGAATCGACTCACTATTTCAAAGGTTGGAAACTTTGTGCTCCAACAAATATTCTTTCGGTATTAGAACAAGGAGGTGAGAACTATGTATAAATACAACAAAAATGATTTAGATTTATTAGCAGCAAATACAGATTTTCTACGTGATAATTTAGAGAAGGTTCTTCGATTGAGTGATATTTTACAATACATGAATGCCAATCCATTGTTATTAAGTCATCTGGCATTAAAAGGTGGAACAGCTATTAATCTTGTAGTTTTTAATCTTCCTCGGCTATCGGTCGATATTGATTTGGATTTTACGAAGCATTGTTTACGCGATGAGATGTTTGAGTTGCGGAAGTTGATAAACAATGACATCATAAAATACATGACATCTCAAGGGTATCAAATGAATCCATCTTCAAAGAACCCACATTCGCTGGACTCATGGGTTTTCTTTTATCTGAATTCTGCTGGAAACAAAGACAACATCAAAATTGAAATTAACTATTCAATGCGAAACCATATTTTTGAACCCATAGAAAATGAGGTGAATATTGAATCCTTATCTTTAGGTTTTCAAGTGAGAACGTTGGTTAATTTAGAAGTATTTGGCAGTAAAATTAAAGCTCTTATTGAGCGAACGGCTGCAAGGGATTTATACGATGTTTATAATATGTTAAAGCACCATGTTTTCTCAGATTCAGAACAATCATCACTTCGTAAAATAGTGATTTTATATCTGGCAATTGGAGGTAATACTCCTCCTAAAAGCGAATTTAACTTTAATGCTATTGACAATTTGAACTTTAGTCATATAAAACGAAAACTAATACCGGTATTAAAAAAAAGTGATAAGTTTGAATTTGAGACAGCAAAATCGGAGGTTAAGACTTATCTGACTAAATTAATGATGCTTAGTGATAATGAGAAGCAATTTGTAGAAAAATTCAATCAAAAATTATATCAGCCGGAGTTACTTTTTGATGAACACGAAATTATGAACAGAATTAAAGATCATCCTATGGCAATTTGGAAATGTAGTTTAAGTAGTGTGTAATGAAACAGCGAGCTTGGTGCATTGAACAATTTGTCGTATCG
>JBMOHG010000750.1:0-1578 GCA_049317965.1 Paludibacter sp. | reverse complement strand
GAATGGTTTCAATTGGCGTCATCACGCCATATTCAAAAGCTCCAAGGTCCGGAGCGCTACCAACATAAGCAAACCCAACATTTGTTCCTTTATTAAGCAAACCACTTGTAGGTGTGAGGTGGAGAAATGTAATTTCGGGCAATGAACCATCTGACTGACGTTGATTTAGCATTTGCGCATAATCCAGACTTACAAAATCGGCTGTAACACACGAAAATCCACTATTCCATGAATTAAATGACTGAGTTACGGACTTACTATTTAAACTATTTGAACTTTTACTGCCTAACGATGCACAATTTTTTATAATCAACGTACCATAAGAACTGTTTGAGAAGCCATAGTCGGGTTTATTCAAATATCCGGTACAGTTATAAATGGTCATAATTCCATTGTTGTTGTTCTGATCAAATCCTTTTACTGTATTTGCTACCGATATACAATTGTGCAGAGTGGCATTATTTGCAGTATAATTTCCGCCTAGTTTAAAACCATTACCATTTCCGTAATTTGTTATTACATAACGACCTGCTGCATTTTTGAATTTTGAAAACCAAGCCGCACTATCAGTTTTGAAACGGATATTACCAGTCATGTCGAATGTAGCAGGCCCGTTGGCATAACAATAACAACTATCGTAAACTGTATTTCCAATCTTTTCATAACTATCCCAGCCATCATCGCTATTTTTCCATGACCTACAACCTTTGTAAGTATTTGTACCAGTATTTGTGTATTGTTTATCGGCAAATCCATCAGCATTGCCACCATAATCAGGAGCACTGGTTCCACCAGTTTGATAATCGAAATTCTCGTATGAGTCGCAATTAAAAATATAATTATTACTACCTGTTTTCATTTGAATTCCGGAATCACAGTTCCAACGAAAGGTGCAATTTTCAATAAAATTATTACTACCAGTCACTTGTAACCCATTATCGCCTGCTCCTTGAACAGTGATTCCTTTAAAATGAACATAATTTGAAGATAATTTTACACCAATGCTGCTGCTTCCATAAACCTGTGTACGAAAATCAAGAATTGGAATTTCACCCGGAAATGCAATAATATGGTAAAATAAAGTAGCTGAACCTGATTTGGAAATAGTTTGTGAACCGCTGAAACTGTATAATCCACCTCTGATTATCAAAGAATCACCGGCTGTGAGTGATTTTGCAATTGCTGTTGTAAAATTCAGTGGATCGGAAATTGTACCAGTGGCTGAGGTTGAACCTGTGGGCGAAACATAGTATTTGGTTGCAAAGACTAAATTTGTAATTGCAGTAGCACTAATTGCCAAAAACAGAAGGAAAGCAAATCGTTTTTTCATGACTTTAAATTTACAGAATATTCAAGCTGCAAATGTAAGTCGAAATGAATCAATCTATGTGGATTAATTTACTTTACTTGTGGATATTTTGTTTGTCGATAGTATTTTATAAGAAATTGTTTTGTTGGTTTATTTATTGTCTGGCCCAGATTATTATTTATCACTTTCAATAATCAAATTTTCATTCCGTTTTATTATTCCCTGGTATCTGTATATTTCGCCTTCATTGCTAATGCCTTCAATAATAA
>JBMOHG010000749.1:0-1580 GCA_049317965.1 Paludibacter sp. | reverse complement strand
ATACCGATGTAGGAATTGGTGGATTGTATAGCGCAACTGCAACCGAAAATAATTATATCGCATTCAATTCAATGCAGAACAATGTAAATGGTCCATTCAAATCTACAAGAGATTTTGTTTCTAATACGGATTGGAATTTATTATATCCTGCAGATATCACAACCAATAACGATATTCGGGCTGCAAGCTTTTCTGTAAAATTGCTCGGTAACATTTCAGCTTTAAATACTTTTAAAGTTCAAATAGAAGGAGCTGATATTCTGTATAATTTAACACTAAAAGATATGCAAGGTAAAACTATCCGACTAATGAAAGTAAGTAACGGGGAAAACAATATTTCTGTTGAGAATCTACCTTCGGGCATCTATATCCTTGAAATAAGTAATCGTAAATCAACGATAACTTTAAAAACCATGAAGCTTTAAAATATAATATATTGAATTATAAATCATTGTAATATATTTGTTATTGCAATAGTTCGTTATAAAAAATGTTTTTTTGAACGCTAAGACGCTAAGTTGCAAAGCCGCAAAGAAAAACTGAAAGTTTTTGTCTTAGCGTTCTTTCTCTTGGTTGTGAATATCAGGTATTTAAAACTTAGCGGCTTTGCGTTTACTCTTTGATTGAGTAAAGCCCCAATTAGATAAATTACACAGTTTAAATCATTGTTAATCAATTTGATACGACTTTTTATAACGACCCATTGTTATTGTATTTCCAATCGAAAATCCACAAATTGCACAATTGTTTCAATTAAATGCACTAAAATTTCAACTGAAATTAAAAAAAATAAGTTTACTTTGCATTGTGATTGAGGCAAAGATACAATTACAATAATATAAAAATTTATTTAGAAAAAATCAACAAAACATGAGTTACACATCAGACAAAAAAATCAAATCAGTAGAAAAGAAACCGAAATATGGGTTGTCGATCTTACTGCTACTATCTTTCATTTATTTCATTCCATTTTTATCAGAACTCTCTGCGCAAACAAAGAAAACGGTTAAGGGAATAGTTACGGAATTAAATGGAGACCCTATTATTGGAGCAAATGTTACAATACTCGGTAGTAGTATTGGTACAATAACTACGCTGGATGGCTCTTTCAACTTATCGGTACCTGCTAATGCTACTCTGAAAGTTACCTATATTGGTTATGAAAGCCAAGAAATTGCTATTAAAACGAAAGACTTTTTGAGAATAAGTCTTAGAGAAGACTCCAAATCTTTGGACGAAGTGGTGGTAATAGGGTATGGTACTTCCACAAAACGAGATTTGACCAGTGCGGTTTCAAAAGTAGATATATCAAGTGTTCAGAATGTTTCTGTCGCCTCTGTTAACGAAGCATTGGCGGGACGAATGGCGGGTGTTCAGGTTACTTCATTGGGTGGAAAACCGGGTGAAGCAGTTGAGATTGTTATTCGCGGTGCAAACTCTATCACTTCCAACTCATCCCCACTGTATGTAATTGATGGATTTGTGATGACAGATGATTATATCAACACCATTAACCCAAATGACATTGAATCGTTGGAGGTGCTCAAAGATGCTTCGGCCACTTCTATTTATGGAGCACG
>JBMOHG010000748.1:0-1582 GCA_049317965.1 Paludibacter sp. | reverse complement strand
TCCTGACTTGTAACAATTAGTGCGGTAAGATTCCCATATTTTTTATTAAATCGGCAAGAGGACTTTTCATTATTTGAATTGTAGGAGACCTAAATATAAAAACATCCTTCGTTAGTTTATCTTGAATATGAGATTCTGTGATGTCCCAGATTAACGAATGTATTTCCCTTAGAGATAGTTTTGTGGTTAGTTCCAAGTATTTTTCCAATATAAGTCCAACAAAGCAAATCAGTATATGTGATCTTATAGATAATTCATTTTGGTGATAAACAGGCCTTGTTTCTAGGTCATTCTTACTCATTCGGAATGATTGTTCAATATGCCAAAGTTGGTGATAGCGTGAAATAACCAATTCATTAGATAATTCTGATTCAGATAAATCGGTGCAATATCCTTTAATCCCTAATAGAAGTTTTCTTTTTTCAATGAGTTCGATATTTAGTTCGATTTTTTCTTTGGATACCTTTCTGATAAATCGAGTTCTATTTCCCGATGATTGTTTTGCTACCAGTTCTTCTGCTTTTTGAATAAGTTTGTTTAAATCGTTTAATTCCTTTTTATATCGCTTTAAAGAAAAGTCACATACCAAGTAACCATGACGAGAATGGAAACGAGCAATTGCGCCTTCTTTTCCTTGTAATTCAACGCTTATTTGTTTTATCAAATTTAAGTTCGCATTGGCCAATCTTGCTCCAACAATGTATGAAATTTTCTTCTGAAGTAGTTGGGCTAACCTTTCATCGTCAAGCATTGCTGCATCGGCCACAACAATAGGCTTTGTGTTGGGGTGAGAACTTGTAAAAGTCTCAATAATAGGTATCATAGTTTTACCTTCAAATGTCTTGCCTGCAAATACTTCGTATATCAAAGGAAACCCAGATTGAGTGACTAAAAGACCAATCACAATTTGTGGTTGTTGTGATTTATTGTCTTTTGAAAAGCCTGGATTTTTAAACTCATCGGATTTGAATGACTCAAAATATAAGGTCGTTACATCATACAATACAAAATAAAAAGGTTCTTTAAATTTATTTTGAGCGATTTGAAAGGCACATTGTTCAATTTCAGACTTATGTACAATCAATTTTGGTATGTTTAAGTATATACGTCTGGAGTATTTAATTCCAAAGTAACGTTTTAATAAAGCAATTGACCAGAGTTTAGATGCAGGTTCTATCAGTCGCATTATGGATAAATCTTTCAGAAGCTTTGGCAAATTAGCTAATTGGCAATCTTCAAGACAAGCATTTAAAAATTGATAAGCAAAATGATGCGTTACACCAATACATTCTCCACGATCAACATGTAAAATTCTTTTTCTTTGTTCAGGAAACAGGGATGTTTGATGAGTTTGTTCAGCTATCCAGTCTTTTGCAAGTTGACGTAATGTTGAACATTCTTCTTCATTTTTGGTACTGCCAATATGTTTTATAATTTTTGAACTATGTCCAATATATTGAACAATTTGAATGGCTGTTGATCCTGATTTTGTTGTGACCTTTCTTATGGAATACATGCCACAAAAATAGGCGTTAGTGCGGTAAAATCAAAACTTTTTAATGTTAATATTATGAATATCTGT
>JBMOHG010000747.1:0-1584 GCA_049317965.1 Paludibacter sp. | reverse complement strand
ACTCCTAATAATGCAAATGAACAAGTTAATATTGATGATTTTCAAATTACAGACTTTGGGACGGAACAAACAGCAATGCCGGTAACATCTATTGGTACAGGTATTTACGAATCGAAAAAAACAGTCACCATTGCTTCTGAAACTTCAGGTGCAACAATTTATTATACAACTGATGGCACTAAACCTACTACAACATCGGCAATTTATTCAAATTCTAATCCATTAGATATTTCAACTACTACGAAAATAAGAGCTATTGCTGTGGCTGTAGGGAAAGTAGATAGTCGGGAAGAAGTGGTATTAATAAGTTTTCCTGAATTGGTAGATAATTTAGCAGCTTTATATACAAAAATGGCTACAACAGGTACAAATCTAACGTACTTTAAATATACTGGTGAGGCGATAGTTACTGCTTCATATACTGCTACTTATAAAACATTGTTTTTACAAGATATTACTGCCGGAATTATAATTTCTGATACATATAGAAACACATCAAGTTCGTATAATATTGGAGATAAACTTACCGGAATTATTTGTCAGATAAACAGGATAAATGATTCACCGCAATTGTATCCGTACGCAGAATATACTGTTGTTTCTACTGGAAATAAAATAACACCTCCACTTGTCACACTTACTGATGTGCCAAACAGAACAAATCAATTGGTACAAATCAATGACTTGTATTTTGATATATCAAATGGAACAGAAAAATTTACACAAAATGCATCATATGTTATTCATGATTCTTCAATTGCCACAACTACTATTACTTTTAGAACCGCTAATGGAATGCCAAATCCTGATTATATAAATTCAATAATACCAGCAAAACGAAATATAATTTGTTTAGTTGCAAAAAATAGCCCTATTATTTCAACTCATCATATTTTTGCACGCAATGCTGCCGAATTAGATGTACAAGTTTCAGCATTAAATGATTTGAAAATAAATGATTTATTCGTTTCGAACAATAAAGTATATTTTGAAACTTTATCTGTTGAAAAAGTAAATGTATATTCGGTTAATGGTCAGTTGATTAAAAGCAATAAATCTTCGATTGGTAAAAATTCTATTGAATTAAAGAATGGAGTTTATCTGATTAAAATTGGAGAAAAGACGGCTAAAGTTGTTTTGTAAGAATTCTATACGTTTTTCGAAAGCATACGAAAAAAAACGTCCATTTTCTACCAAATTGTTGTTTTATCAAAAAAATGATATTGTGAACATTAAATGTTTCATTCATAATTCAATTCTAATCTTGTTGCTTTTGTTTGCTACAAAAGTTATGAGTCAAAATACATCGACAAAACGCGAAACCTTCGCTGTGACCATAACCGTTTCCGATAGTCTTTCGGGTGAAAAAATTGTTGGTGCGCCTTGTCAGATAAAAGCACAGGGAATTTTTGCCGTGACAGATGGAAATGGATTGGCAGTTTTTCAGAATTTACGTAAGGGAGAAATAAAAATCGATGTTTCATATCTTGGTTATGAATCTTGTTCGAGAACGGTGACAGTAAACTCAGATTTGACTTTGAAAATTAAAATCGTTGAAACAACTTTACAACTTAAAGAAGTTAC
>JBMOHG010000746.1:0-1586 GCA_049317965.1 Paludibacter sp. | reverse complement strand
TTCACGCCATTGCTTACACATTCTTCAATTGCTTCGAGTTGAGCTTTTTCATGCATATCGAGAATTCTCTGTGCCTGCTCAGCTTGATCCATAAGGAAATAGACTGTTTGAACAGGATTCATAACCAAATGCAACAATTTTAACGGGCTGAAGAAATCTCCAACTACAACAATTCCATTTTCACCGACTTCATTCTGAATTGCTTCAAATTTTTGGGGATTAAATTTCCAAGTACGGGCAGCTACAAACTCTTCCAACAAGTCGGCCTGACTGGCATAATCGGTTACTAAATGATCTTTTTGTATTACAGTCGATTCCGAAAAAATATACTTTAATTGTTCTGTTAAAGTACCCGATTTTAGCTCATATTTTTTATCAATAACGATATCGCGATTCGCTAAAACAGTTTTTTCCTGATTCACATTTCCGGCAAATACTTCTTCACAAATACCTCCGAACCAATAATCTTCGTGCTTACAATAAATATTCCGACTAAAAACGTCGAGCCCCAGATATTGAATTAACTCCAATTGGGTGTTGCAATGTTTAATTTCATCGGGCAATGTTCCGTGGTTTTTGTTATGTGCAAACCATTGCCAATAATTGGGTGCATACACAATACTATTTGGGTATTGGTTATGAAATACTTTATCTAAATTGTTTTCGTTCATATTCATTTTAAATTTTAATGGTTTTGAATTTACTTGTGGAATTACTAATTATCAAATAATGTTTACTGTCATGATAAATTCCAATAGGAAAAATCTTTAGTTCTATTTTTTAGCTGCTTGCACACGTAGAAGCATATCTTTCACGCGTTCTTTTTCATTTCCTTTTCCTAAAGTTTCAATGGGAACAAAGCCACAATATCCGCTTTTTTTAATAATTTGCATTACACGTGGAATATCTGTCAATGACTCAACATCGTCAGTAAAAACTTTTTCTTTTACCTGCCACGATACAGCATATTTTACAGTTTGTTCAATTTGTTTGTAAGGGTCGCCCACATGAAAACTCCCAATGTCCAGCATTAATCCGACATTATCAGATTTAATCATAGAAAATAAACGTTCAATATCATCTGCAGTTTTAAGATAATCATTGTGATTTTGAATTGCCAAAACAATTCCATGTTTTTTTGCAAACTCGGCACATTCATCAATGTCAGCTGCAATCCACTTAGCAGCTTGGTCCCACGTATAACCTTCAGGAGTTTTAAGTCCTGTATAAATACGTAATGTGTTTCCGCCTAATTTTGCAGCAACCAATACCCAATCTTTTACAAACTGCTTTTCCTTCTTTCTCGCAACAGAATCTGCTTGTGTAAAATTATTTTTAATACCTGTACCACAAATTTCAATACCTCTTTTAAAAGCCCTACGCTTTACTGAATAAATAACATCATCGGTTGGAACCGCAGGGTATCCTTTGAAATAATAACCGGTAATATCCAATCCCTCATAACCGATAGAAGCTGCATAATCTATTACATCATGAATAGACATTTCACCCGCCACTAATGGATTATTAAAGGAATAAAAATTCAAAACAATTTTCGTACGGCTCTGGTCATTTATATTCCCAAC
>JBMOHG010000745.1:0-1586 GCA_049317965.1 Paludibacter sp. | reverse complement strand
CCACTTATTAAAGATGATGTGTCTGGTTTGATAACTTCCAAATGGAAGTAATTTTCTTCACAATCTTCAATTCGAATATTTTCGTACTTAATATTTGCCACACGAGCATTTTCATTGTTATTAATACTCATGGCCGACCGGCGAAGTGGAGTTCCATCTACTGCCGTGCCTTTGTGTATAATGTCGATGTTTGAAAAATAAATATCACGAACGGAACTATGTCCACTTCCATCGATAATACCATTTAATTCAAAGCCAATTTCAAGCGCATTTCCACGATGTCCATTAAAAACAACTGCGCCATTGACGTTGATATTCTGTGGATTACCAACACCGAGGTTATAACCCTCTTTCATGCTTTTTACACAAATACAATCATCCTCCGACCTGAAAAAACCTCCATTTACGGTAACATTCTGACTACCTACAATGTCCAGCGCATCGCTTTCGCCATCAGGAGTACTAATTACTTTGATATTGTTAATTTCCACTCCATTACATGTTCCAAAAACGACACCCCAACTTTGCACACTATGAAACACAATGCCTTCGAATGTAATATTACTGCCTCCAACTATCCTGACAGTTCTCGACATTGTTGGATTGACAGATGAATCAAGTATTCCACGCCCTCGAACTGTGAAATTACTTACGCCAGTACAAGTTATGTTTCCTCGTACAATTGCACCTCCAGCAATGTAAATGGTCTGCCCGGCTTTTGGTGTTATATTTTCGGTATAGATTTGTCCGGCAGCGTAATATCTCACATTAGTGTCAGAAGGTTTAGGTACATTTACTTCCAATGGATTGCTGAAAACAAAAAGTGGCGTATCTGTGTTTCCATTTATTTCCACACTTAAATTACAATCCGATGGCACGTTAAATTTAATGGTGCGAGCTGCGGTTTTGGTGTAAGTGATACCCCATTTTAATGGTCGGATAACGACTGATGAAATATCCACATTCGTTGTTACACTTAACGGAACAGTTACCGATGTTGAAAAACTGGTAAATGCACCTCTCGATGCTCCGCTACCAGTAACATAGGTTGTTGGAAATACATAAGAACTTATATTGTTGACTTTAACACTATACTGAGTACTAGCAATTGCTCCTGTAGGTACGGGATATACAACTGTCTCAGCTTTAATATTATGGCTTATCAATAATATGAGAACCACAGTCAAAGAAAACGATTTCAAAATTCCAGATGTTGTGCTTCGCATAATATGAAAGTTTGTTTTTTATAGATACTGAATATTAGATTCTGAATGTTATAAAAAACCATTCTGAATAAATTATAATTATTTTATTATTAGTTCAATAGCACTTAATTCTTCAATGCTGAACTCAATATTTTTCAAACATTGAATAGAGTCTAATAATTGCGCCGGTTTGCTGGCTCCTATCAACACCGAAGTAACCCGATTGTCTTTCAGCAGCCACGCCAACGCCATTTGTGCCAGTGACTGATTTCTTTGGTTAGCAATGTCGTTGAGGGCTTTAATCTGGTTGATGCGCTCGGGAGTAATCATATCAGCTTTAAGGAAATGACCAACCGCAGCACGTGAATCGGCAGGAATTCC
>JBMOHG010000744.1:0-1600 GCA_049317965.1 Paludibacter sp. | reverse complement strand
CTTTACCCGGCGTCCTTTATATTAAGGCGTTCGTTTTGACAAGTTTGTCATTTAATTAGCATCATAACAAAAGATTATTTGTATATTTGAATATAATCTTGTATTTTTGTAATGGATATTAAATTAATTACCATTAAATAGAATGTGTTATGAAATTCTACAATAGAACAACAGAATTGGAAAGTCTCCGTCGTACTATCATTCAATCAAAAAACAGTGCTTGTTTTACAGCTGTGATTGGTCGTAGACGTATTGGGAAAACATCTTTACTAATGGAGTCGGTTAAAGGAGATCGTTTTCTCTATTTATTTGTGTCACGTAAGAACGAACAATTGCTTTGCAATCAATTTCAAAAAGATGCATTAGAAGCTATTAATCTTCAGATTTTTGGAAATGTAGCGGACTTTAGGACATTTTTTGAGCAACTATTGATATTTTCTGTAAATGAACCGTTTACTCTTATTATTGATGAATTTCAGGAACTTGAACGAGTAAACAAATCTATTTTTAGTGACATTCAGGATTTGTGGGATAGATATAAGGATAAATCAAAAATCAATTTTATTGCTTGTGGTTCAATCTACTCAATGATGAAAAAGATTTTTGAAAATGAAAAAGAACCGCTTTTCGGCAGATTGACGTCAAGAATGGTTTTGCGTCCATTTTCTATAAATACCATAAAAGAAATACTAAATGATTATAATCCCAAATTTAGTTCGGAAGACATTCTCTGTTTATACCTTATTACAGGAGGCGTAGCCAAATATATTACTTTATTAATGGAATCGGGCGCCACTACTAAGGATAAAATGATTGAGTATGTAACGCGACCTGATTCTCCTTTTTTAAGTGAAGGAAGAGACTTACTTATTTCTGAATTTGGAAAGGAATATGGCACTTATTTTTCAATACTTCAATTAATTGCATCCGGTAAAACGGCACAAAACGAAATTGATTCTATTATTGAAAAGAATACCGGAACTTATCTCGTGAACCTTGAAGTGGAATATTCGCTTATTAAAAGAAATAAGCCAATTTTCTCAAAGCCCGAAAGCAGGAATATTCGTTGGAGTCTCAACGACAACTTTTTATTGTTCTGGTTCAGATTTATTTATCCAAATCAATCTATGCTTGAATTAGGTAAAAATGAAAGACTAAAGGAATATATACAACTTAATTATGAGCAATTTAGCGGTTTAATTCTTGAACGTTATTTTCGTGATAAAATAGCTGAAGAAGAGGCCATTACACAAATAGGAAATGCGTGGGACAGAAAAGGCGGAAATGAAATTGATATTGTGGCTATCGATTCCGTTAATAAAACAGCTGTTATTGCAGAAGTAAAAAGAAATAAAAATAAAATCGATTTACAAAAACTGAAAGAAAAAGCTTCCAAATTTGAAACTGATTTGTCGAAATACAAAATAGAATATCGGGGATTATCGTTGGAAGATGTGTGAATAACTCAAATAAACACTACAAAAAATCTGATTCAAAAAATTGATTCAGATTTTTTTATGTCTGGTATTTATTATTTAACACATAAATTGAGTACTTATTTTTAATATAGAATACTTATTTGTAATCATTCTTTTTGTTA
>JBMOHG010000743.1:0-1601 GCA_049317965.1 Paludibacter sp. | reverse complement strand
GCGAGAGCAGAGGTAAAACTTGTTTTGACTATGCCGAGTCACGAAAATCAACTATTTAGAATAAATGATTTGAGTAGCGAGAACAAAGGCAATTCTTTGTGCAAATGAATACAAAACCAAACTTGTTTGAGTTTTGTTGAATCCAGCCAAGATTCTTGAAAAAAACTTGTTTTGCCTCTGTCGAGTTATGATAATCAATCACATAATATGAAAAATATAAATGATACCAATATCAGCAATTGAAGAATGGAGAAGTCATGTGCCATGGCAAACAAACGAACAAGTAGAACAAGATTTGATTATTTGCCGTGCATTGACTGAACTTTTTAAAGATGAATTTTTAGCAAGTCACTTAGCTTTTCGGGGTGGTACTGCTTTACATAAATTATACCTCTCGCCTCAACCTAGGTACTCTGAGGATATTGATTTAGTCCAGATAAAAGCTGAGCCAATCAAAGAAACAATTGACAGAATAAGAGAAGTGCTCGCTTTTCTGGGAGAACCAAAGGTTAAGCAAAAAGAGAATAATAATACGCTTATTTTCCGCTTTGAGTCAGAAATAGCACCGGTTATGCCCATTCGTTTGAAAGTGGAAACGAATTGTAGAGAGCATTTTAGTGTGCTCGGGATTACAAAGTTTCCTTTTACTGTAGAAAGTCAATGGTATAATGGCTCTTGCCAGATTACAACCTATCAACTGGAAGAGTTATTGGGGACGAAACTTCGGGCACTTTATCAACGTAGAAAAGGGCGTGATTTATTCGACTTATACACGGCCATAAATCAGAAGAATTTGAACTTTGACCAAATACTCTTATGTTATCGCAAATACATGAATTTTGTTGTTTCAGCACTACCTACTCAAAAAGAATTTATAATGAATATGGAACTAAAAATGCAAGATGAAGAATTTCTCGGTGACACAATGATGTTATTGCGAGATGGAGAAAACTATAAGCCACAAAAAGCTTATGAATTGGTCAAAGCAAATCTATTGGTGAAAATTTAAGCATAAAAGTAATCAATTATTGGTTGCGGTCGGAATTCGAAAGTATGCCTTACTAATATGCTTTTCAAAATAAATACACTGAACCAAAATAGAATATTGAAGGAAAATAAATTCAATTTAGTTGCGGTACAAAATCGCCAAAAGCCTTTATCGTAAAGGCTTTGAAGCCCTCCGCAACCGCAACTCCGCAACCAAGGGGTATTTTTGAAATTCCAATGTTAAACCATATTCCATTCTAGAAAATAGTAAGGAAATAGTCGGAAAAATAACTGCGAAGAAAGCGGTCTGGTTTCACCTGAAAGTAAAACTTCAAGCAGTTCCGCAGGACAAATACTTTATAACCAAAATAGAATATTGAAGGAAAATAAATTGAGTTTAGTTGCGGTGAAAAATCTCCAGAACATGCTACAGTAAAGGCTTTGATGCCTTCCGCAACCGCAACTCCGCAACCAAGGGCTGTTTTCTGAAATTTCAATGTTAAACTATATTCCTTTCGAGAAAGCAGAATAGAAATTGACGGAAATAAAACAGCGAAGAAATTGGTCAGGTTTCACATGTAAGTAAATTACGGACAGCTCCGCAGGACAAATCC
>JBMOHG010000742.1:0-1603 GCA_049317965.1 Paludibacter sp. | reverse complement strand
ATTGATACACTTTGCTATATCTATCGGCCTGAATACTTCAAAATTGTCGAAAATGAAGTTGGGGAATCCACACTTGGTAAAGCATTTTTTATTGTCGCACAAAACAGAGGCAAAACTGGTTCAGTGTTGTTTAAATATGTGTCACAATACTTGAAATTTAAAGAATGTCTCTAGCAATATAGTTTTTCCCAATAATTAACTATATTGATATCTAATAAACAATTAAATATATTGTGTGTAAATACGTTACCTGTGATCCCAAACAGAAGGTCCATTAACATATGTATTCATCGATTTCAAAATTCTTTTTTTTTTAAACTGATTAAGCTTCAAAGCCAGTTTCTTATTTTTTAACAAAAGTTCTTTTTTGCTTATTTTTGACTTCTCATTAATTTCATTCTGGTCTTTTATAAATTCGTTGTATCTCATCATAAACTTTTCTTTTTTTTATCTATATATAAAAAAAGAATGAGTCTTTATCACAAATGATATATGGTTCATTACAATATTTAGTTGACAGAAGGCAGGGTATATTTAGATGATTAGTACTCTCAATAAAAAAAAGGGGACATATCATGAAATATTTTTATAATTGGAAAAATATAAAAAGTAAGTTTATTATCTTTTTTTTTGGGGGGTGGGATTTATTTATAATTTATGATATTTATTAAAATTGGGGGGGGATATATAATAAAAATATATCATAAATGTTGTTGGCGATTTTTAAAAAAAAATTTGATTATGGCAAGGGAGTGCAAATGTAAAAAAAACATTGAGGAAATTTGTAGATATTCTTCAAACGGTAAATTAGTTCCAGAATACACTATGGTATTTTTTGAGAAAGACAAAATTTATTATTTCTACAATAAGGGTGATTACTTTTATGTTTCGGAGCATAAAAAATATCTGAAAGACATAAACAGATTTAGTGACCGCATTGAAGGAATGTATAAAGTTGATTTTGATGAGTATTTTGAATACGAAAAAGCGTATAATACTAAAGATGAGAGTATTTGCAATGACGTATTTATTAGCAATTTAAGAAATTACAACCGTTTATTGGATAAGATGGTCATGAATGATTTGTTCGAAGATGGACTTAGTGAAATTGAAAAAATACAATTTAAGCAGTCTGAACGTATGATTTGGATGGGTAATATATTTTATGAGAGGGACAATAAATCGAAGGAAAAATTAGTACTAATTAAGAAAAAGAAATCTTCGTGATTTTCTAAACAATTCCAGTAATTCTATTAAATATATTTTTTGGCATAAAATTGAACAGGCAGAAATGACTGAATTAAAATTTAGCAAGAATAACCTCCTGACAATCATAAAATGGTTTGGAGATATTGTATTAATGAGTTTGTATTTTAATAATTTTTTCTGATGAACAATTTCAATAACTAATTATATTTTTTTTAAAGCACTGATATTAACTATGAAATAACGAAAATTTAAAAGAATATCATTTTTTTATATTTGAATCATTCGGCTTGATTATTAGTGTATTATTCAATATATAAATACCACAACAAATACTCTAATTACTAACAACATTCGGCGATTATAGTTTTATTCAAATTAGAAAAAGTATTACAAA
>JBMOHG010000741.1:0-1603 GCA_049317965.1 Paludibacter sp. | reverse complement strand
GCAAAAGTGCGCTGTTGTTTGGAGGACATTTGAGCATTACAATAAACGCCATCTACTTCTTTAAACCGATTTTCTTGAATCAAACGAGCTTTCATAACTCGGTCACGAACTTTTTCACTTGTTTCGGCATCTTTCATTTCAGCAAGTTTTTCGAAAGGTACGGGAACTATCTCAATATGAATATCAATTCTGTCGAGTAACGGGCCGGAAATACGACTCAGATATTTTTGCACCACACCCGGACCACAAACACAATCACGGTCGGGATGGTTGTAATAACCACACGGACAAGGGTTCATAGAAGCCACCAACATAAAACTTGCCGGAAACTCAATAGAAAATTTAGCACGTGAAATACAGATTTTGCGGTCTTCGAGTGGCTGTCGCATCACTTCCAACACAGTTCGCTTGAATTCAGGTAATTCATCCAGAAAAAGCACACCATTATGTGCTAAAGATATTTCTCCCGGTTGTGGAAAAGCACCGCCCCCCACGAGGGCAACATCAGAAATGGTGTGATGGGGACTACGAAATGGACGCTGTGAGATTAATGAAGTATTACTATCTATATTCCCGGCAACCGAATGAATTTTTGTTGTTTCCAATGCCTCTTGTAATGATAATGGAGGCAAAATAGTTGGCAGACGCTTTGCCAACATTGATTTACCGGCTCCCGGAGGTCCTACCATAATTATATTGTGTCCGCCAGCCGCTGCAACTTCCAATGCACGTTTTACATTCTCCTGACCTTTGACATCTGAAAAATCAATTTCAGAAAGATTCACTTTACTAAAAAACTCATCTCGCGTATTTACAATTGTAGCTTGAAGTTCCGTTTTACCATTAAAAAATTCTATTACTTCTCTGATATTTTCTACTCCATACACTTCAAGATTGTTTACTACAGCTGCTTCTCGGGCATTTTGCAATGGAAGTATAAAACCTTTAAAGCCTTCTTCGCGTGCTTTAATTGCTATCGGTAAAATTCCTTTTATTGGCTGCAAACCACCATCTAACGACAATTCACCCATAATCACATACTTATCCAAATCGTTAGATTGTATGGTATTAGCTCCGGCTAAAATCCCAATAGCAAGTGGTAAATCGTAAGCTGAACCTTCCTTTCGAATATCTGCAGGAGCCATATTAATTACGATTTGTTTGCGAGGCATACCGTATCCGGTATATTCCAAAGCAGAAGCAATCCGTTCATGACTCTCCTTAACTGCATTATCGGGCAAACCCACATGTAGGAATCTTATTCCCTTGCTAACATTCACTTCTATTGTAACAATAGTGGCATTAATTCCCTGTACTGCAGCTCCAAAGGTTTTTACTAACATAGATTTAAGGTGTTGATTAAATGATTTTTAATTTGATTATTTCTGATACTTTGAATATTTGTCAATGGATAAGCCCAAAGTGAATAGTTGTTCAAACATGATTTTACCTTCAGAAAAATGGAAATTACTGCCTATCCTGGCAATTACATCATTGGTTTTGATTACATTGAAATAAACTTTACTCTCGAAATAAGAATTTGATTGCAAAAAAGGATTGCTCCAATAAAGGTTTCCACCATATTTATCGTAAAGTACCAATC
>JBMOHG010000740.1:0-1604 GCA_049317965.1 Paludibacter sp. | reverse complement strand
GGTGAAGCCGTGTTTTCCGACTACTTTTGTCGCGCCAAAAGTAGCAAAAGGCGCAGAGAACGCCCGAAAATGGGCAGAGAGGTATGAAATATTTATTTGCAAAAATTAGTTATCTTTCTTAACTCTTATCGATGATTTTCTGACATTAAGTTTTGCTATTAAACAAACAGTTTCAGGCTCTGGCGGTGGAGTTTGCATGATTTGCTCTAAGAGTAATCGTGCTGCAGTTTCGCCCATTTCGAAAGAAGGTTGTTGTACGCTTGTAAGTGGTGGGTCAACCAATTGTGCTAGTTCTGTTTCGGAGAACCCTACTAAAGCAATATCGTCAGGGCATTTGAGACCTTCTTCTTTAATGGCTTTTAAAGCACCTAATGCTGTGGGGTCATTGAAACAGAATATTGCCTCAGGTAAATCATTTTTTTGAATAAGCATTTTCATTGCTTGGTAGCCTTTATCGCTGAAAACACCAGTTGTTAATACAGAGTTTTCTGAAATATCTCGATGGTGCTTTTTCATGGCATCAAAAAATCCTCTTTTTCGCTCTTTTGTTACAGTAAGTTTTTCGGGACCTGCAAAATGATATATTTTTTTAAATCCACTGTATATGAGGTGTTCAGTAGCAAAAAATGCCAATTTATAATCATCAATAATTACTTTTGGAGCTACAATACTTGAGCTAACGCGATTAAAAAAAACAATTGGAATTCCACCGTCAATCAGCTCCTGATAGTAGTCAGAATTTTCGCCTTCGCGTGTAATAGAAATTAGAATTCCCTCTATCATATTGTTTTCCAATAATTTCAAGTTACGTAATTCTACTTCCATAGTTTCCTGCGATTGAGTAATTAGTAGTTGAAATCCAGCCTCATCAACTACCTTTTGAATACCTGAAATAATATTAGGAAAAAAAGAAGTTTTAAATTCAGGCACAACTAATCCAATAGTCTTTGAATGTCTATTTTGCAATCGTTTAGCAATAGGGTTTGGTTTATAATTTTGACGCTTAGCTTCATCACAAACAATCCTTTTTGTCTCTGCATTAACATCCCAGCGATCTGCTAAAGCGCGCGAAACTGTTGCTGTTGAAATTTTCAAAGCATTGGCAATGTCTTTTAGAGTAGCGTATTTTTTCATTTGAGACGAATAAAATAATTGCAAATATAGATAAAAAATTTCATAACAACACAACTATGCAATAATGTAATCGTTTGCAACGAATTTTTATTGATTGTAATCGTTTACAATTTTATTTTTTAGAAAGCAATAAGATTTTTTAATTTATATGATATACATTTGCACTATAATTACTTCGGAAATTATATATGATAATAATAATCGG
This sequence comes from Paludibacter sp., assembly GCA_049317965.1. Taxonomy (GTDB): domain Bacteria; phylum Bacteroidota; class Bacteroidia; order Bacteroidales; family Paludibacteraceae; genus Paludibacter. Next base: position 265 of record JBMOHG010000740.1, on the reverse strand, counting down.
TTATAACGCTATTTTTTCTAGTATTTATTGGCAGTTAGTTGACAATTATATCTATGTTTTTGTTTTATACTTTAAGCGGTTTTAATCTTCGTTTCAAAAATTCAAAAATAGAAGAACGCTGATTTTCGCTGATGTAGCGGATAAAAAAACGGATAAGAAGAAATGCAAGCATTTTTGATAAGAACGCAAAATCAATTGACGTAGTCAATTTTTAATCCGTTTTTTAATCCGAGTGAATCCGCCGCCTAATTTTTTGATATTAAAA
>JBMOHG010000739.1:0-1606 GCA_049317965.1 Paludibacter sp. | reverse complement strand
GATAAAATTGAATCCGGAATATCTTTAGGTCCGCAAGCAGCACCTGCCACAAATACACCATCTATACTTGTCAACGCCGGATTTATGAGTTCATCAGTTTGTTTTACAAAGTTGAAATCATCAAGCTCTAACAATTGATTTTTAAACATCTGAGGGACTTCTTTATTTGGCACTACACCAACAGAAAGGACAACCACATCATGTTTGGCTTCTTTTACAACACCTTTTGTAACGTCTTCATATCGAATAATTAAGTCGCCACTACCATTTTCGTTTTCACGGATTTTAGCCACTTTACCTTTTATAAAGTTCACACCCATCGATTTTGATTCCTGGAAAAACTCTTCGTAACCTTTTCCAAATGCACGAATATCCATGTAATAAATAGTGATATCGGCCATTGGCAACGCGCCCATCAATAGCTGAGCTTGTTTGATGGAATACATACAGCAAATCTGTGAACAAATAGGGTTATTTTCGCAATCGGCACCGCAACCTGAATTTTCAATAGCAGAGTCACGTGAGCCTGTACAAAGCACGTAAGCAATATTATCAGGTACTTTTCCATCACCCGGACGAAGCACGTTGTTGAATGGACGAGTTGGTGCTATCAAACGATCCATTTGCATGGAATCAATCACATTGGCATATTTTGTATAACCATATTGCGGTTTACCGGCTGGTGGAAACAATTTATAACCAGTTGTTACCACCACCGATTTTACAGTTGTGTTCAACACTTGTGTTTTTTGAGAAAAATCAATCGCATTCGAAGGGCAAGCAGCTACACATTGATGACATTCGCGGCAATTGCTGCAATCCAAACAGCGTTCGGTGCTGGCTTTTAATTCTGCTTCGGTAAAAGTTTTATCTACTTCTTCCCAGCTTGTTGCACGCTGCGAAACCGGCATCATAGCATTTGGAATTTGTGGAATCAGTGCAATTTTACCTTTATTCAACACCTTTGCTTTGTCGATGGCTGGCAACTTGTCACCATCATGAAAATCGAGCATGTTCAAACCACGCAGGTATTTATCCATGTAGAATGCAGCTTTTTTACCTTGTCCGGCTGCTTCAATCAATGTTGTAGCACCGGTAACAGTATCGCCACCTGCAAATATATAGTCAACCGAGGTTTGCAGCGTTTTTTTATCAGCTACAATAGTTCCGTTTTTATTCAAATCAATTTGTCCTGCAAAAGGTGAAGTGGAAGGTTTCAAACCGATGGCTTCAATCACATAATCCACATTTTCAATATATTCCGAACCTTTCACTGCTTCGGGACTACGACGACCGCTGGCATCTTTTTCACCCAATTGCATTTTTACCAACTGCACTTGTTTGATGGTACCATTTTCGCCAATGTATTTCACTGGATTGCGGAGAATCATAATTTCTACTCCTTCTTCTTCAGCTTCGTGAATTTCGGGAGCAAAACAAGGCATTTCTTCACGACTACGACGATAAACAACAGTTACTTTTTCAGCACCAAGTCGTAAAGAGGTACGAGCTGCATCAATAGCAGTATTTCCACCACCAATTACCATTACGCGTTTACCTTTCAGGTCTTCTTTTTTACCAATATTGGCTTCGCGAAGGAAATGAA
>JBMOHG010000738.1:0-1607 GCA_049317965.1 Paludibacter sp. | reverse complement strand
TAAGTATAACCCAGTGTTTGAAGCTGAATTACTAAATTATCTTCTAATACTTGTTCGGGTTGAGTTTTCATATTTTTATATTAAAATTGCGAGATTCTCGCAATATCTCGCAATTTTAAATATTGTAATATTTTAATATTTTTACAAATTGCTTAGATCTTACAAAGTTTTGTTTGATTTTATTTACCTGAATAATTTCTAAAAACCCTAATTCAACCAATGTTTTCAAATCGGTTCTGGCTGTAAAATTTGAAATAACAAATCGTTTTTCTATTTCTTTACTTGTTAATACTCTATCCTCATCATCATTTATAATTTTTAATATCTGTGCCATCCTTTCGTTTACACCCGGAATTTTTAAAAACTTTGCCGCCTGATGCACTTCTTTTTGTTTTCGTCCTATATATTCCTTTAGTGCTTCATAAGACTTATCCATTGTTTTAACATGATAAGTAATAAAATAACTTAAATCATTATCATCTATTTCTGAATATAGAAATGCTTTTTCGTATTGCATTTTGGTATCTTTTATTATTCTGGAAACAGAAAGATATTCGGTAAGCCAATACCCTTTTTTGAGCATGTACCAGTAGAACAAAGCACGAGCAGTTCTTCCGTTTCCATCAGAAAATGGATGTATCCATGCTATCATAAAATGAATAATACAGGCTTTTATAATAGGATGAATAAAATCTTTAGTATCCCGATTAAAGAAAACGCATACATCTTTTATCAATTTATCTAATTCTTCTTCTTTGGGTGGAATATGAACAATTTCACCATTGCTAAAATCTGCAACATATATTTCGTCATTTTTTCTAAACCTACCCTCTTCTTCGGGTTTATCCAATGTATTATGTGAAATAAGCTGATGAATATACAAAAGATTTCCCGGTGTAAGATCATCGTTTTTGTGCTGAATAATATGTTTCATCGTCACAAAATTATTCATAATCATTTGTTCTGATTTGTTTTTAGGCTTTTGCTCTTTTTGAATCATTTCTTTTGCCTTTTTCCGGGTAGTATTAGCTCCCTCCATTTGGCTGCTCGAAATGGCTTCTTCCATGACAGAACTGATCATAAACTTTGTTTTGTCGGTTTCGGCTATGACAATATTACTACCCAGTGTTCCTCCAATATTTAAATCGAAAAGGTGTAATGCACGCTGCAAATAATCAGTAACAAGATATGAAAAGCTATGATTTCCAAAAACAATTCTATATAAATTAATTTTCCTATGTAATTTTACGGCATTCCAAAATTCCACAGGGTCATAGTTTAAGGATTTATATTTTACTTTGTCCCAATATAAATATTCATCCTGAATAGTTTTTAATATTCCGGACATTTGCAACTCTACCATTAATTTAACAGAAGCTTCATCTTGCTTGTATTCAGGTGCTTTTTCTAACATTTGAATTGTATTTATTTTGCAAAGATAATACAAATAGCGAGATTCTCGCAAAATCTCGCAAAATATTCATACACTAACAAAACATGGACTGCAATAATCCTTTTTTCCATGCCTGTGTTTTTTCTATTTGTGTGGTGCAATGGCTTATTTTATCATCAATAGCTGATAGGAAATTGGCGATTTTGGTTTGTTC
>JBMOHG010000737.1:0-1609 GCA_049317965.1 Paludibacter sp. | reverse complement strand
AACCAAGCTTCATCAGTAGAGGATGTTTCATGATTATTGAGGTTCAGATTTAAATTTCGGGCAAGATTCTGTGAAATCTGTTCTGGACGAACACGACCACTAATAAATGGAAAAACCATAGATTCTAAATCCCAAAGATAGAAACCAAGACCTTCACCCAAACCAAATAACATTGGTTCAGACAGATTGATATTCAATTGACGCAGCATTGTACCGATGGTAGTTGTTTCGCAATGTTGACCGTCGAGTGGAAAGATATTTTCAATAATCATTTTAATATTAGCTAATTAATCTGCTAAAAAGTTCAAAATCAAAAATATAATTATCTTCTTGGTTTACTTCTATGGAATGCACCTTTTCCTTTTGTAAACGTTTTCTTGAAATGTCTATTCTTTTCAGGGTTATATTCGGGTGCTTCGCCCAATTCCTCCGGTAATGGAATTTTATAAATTTCTTTTTCAAGAAAATTTTCAATTTGTTTGAACTTGAATTGCTCTTCGGTACTTACAAAGGTGATAGACATACCTTTGGCACTTGCTCGTGCAGTTCGACCAATTCGATGAACATAATCTTCCGCGTCATGTGGGACATCATAATTGATAATCAACGAAATATCATCTATATCAATACCACGAGAAACAATATCTGTTGCTACCAAAATATTTATTCTACCATTACGGAATTCATGCATCACGTGGTCGCGTTGACCCTGATCAAGATCGGAATGCATTTCGTCTACCGAAAGCCCCATTTGTCTCAGAGTTTTGGTAATTTCCTTTACTTTGAGCTTTGACCCTGAAAAAAGAATTACCTTATTTGGATCCTGAGTGGCAAATAAATTTTTAATTATTCCCGGTTTCTGAGCTTCATGGCATATATATGCTGTTTGCATAATACTTTCGGGTGGTCGCGAAACGGCAATTTTAACTTCAAAAGGATTGTTCATAATGGTTTTTGCCAATTGCCTGATTTTTGGTGGCATTGTAGCTGAAAACATAATGGTCTGACGGTTTTTTGGTAAGCGATTCACTACTTGCATTATATCATCGAAAAATCCCATATCCAACATTCGGTCAGCTTCGTCCAGAATAAAGTATTTTACTTGCGAGAAATCGATTTCATATAAGTTAAGGTGCGAAAGTAATCGACCGGGAGTAGCAATAACCACATCGGCTCCTTTTTGTAAACCACGTCTCTGAACATCCCAAGCATTTGCATCATTTCCACCATAAACCGCTACTGACGAAAAAGGCAAATAATATGAAAAGCCTTCCATCTGCTGGTCAATCTGTTGAGCCAATTCGCGTGTTGGTGCCATTATAATAGCATTTACTGCATGTTCGGCATGTGGTTCTGATTGTAAATTATGTAGAAGTGGTAAAATAAATGCAGCAGTTTTACCGGTTCCGGTTTGTGCACATGCAATAACATCACGTTTTTGTAAAATTACAGGAATTGTTTGCTCCTGAACCGGAGTTGCTTCTTTAAAATTCATTGCTTGCAAGCCATCCAAAACGGCATCGCATAAGGGAAGTTCGTCAAATCTCATTGGGGGGAAAATTAATATGCTGCAAAGATACACATTTTTAAAAGATAATTTCCAGATTTT
>JBMOHG010000736.1:0-1613 GCA_049317965.1 Paludibacter sp. | reverse complement strand
TATATTGGGTTTCCGGTAAATGATTTGGAAGAGATTGACTGTGAAAAGATACAGCAACCTGAGCATTTGGTTAATTGGGTTTCAAAAAAACGAACTTGACAGAAGAAAGTGTAAATGGATGGATATAATCCATCACATAAACAATCCATTGAAGTACATCCAGACGACGTAGCGTGCTAATTTGCCAAGTAGCATTGAAATGGCAACTATCCACCATCTGCAGCGGAAAAAGCCTGAGGCCACTGCTATAATATCGCCAACGCCGGGCAAAAAGGAGAAGAAGGCAAACCAGTCGCCATGTTTGTGGATTTTATCGGTAAATTTTTCAATTTTCTCCTTCTTAATGCGGAAGTATTTCTCAATCCATTCCATTTTGCCCAATAAGCCGAGGTAATAACACGTCATTCCGCCCAGCCAATTTCCCAAAGTAGCCACCAGCACACAACTCCAGGCATTCAAACCACTATACACCATGGCCGAAAAAACAACTTCGGAGCTAAATGGCACAACAGTGGCAGCCAAAAAAGATGCAATAAAAAGGCCCAGTAAGCCCAATTCGGTAAGTCCCAGCATTTAGAGTATATAGTAATATGAAATAAAATACGCGACATTTAACAGACAGAAAATGAAAAACAGATTGCTGTAGAATTTGTTTTGTATCAATGTAAATGGATGCGAAATTAAAATTGAATAAAAGAGTGCGATGAGGGGCAGTGTAGAGGCAAATTCATCTTTAAATAAAAATGCAATTATGGTTATTGCGAAAAACAGTAACATTATAAAATTTATTTTGGTCCGGGTATGCACTGCATCGCTATGTGTACTCGACGATAATCCCAGCAGACCAATAATCATAAAAATTACCATGGCAACGAAGTAAATAATTGTAGGCAAGGAATATGAAGAAAGACTATAATCAATATTTATTGTAATGTTGAATATATTGTAAATTTTCGATATGTCGAACTTGGGATTTAAAATATAAATACCTGATATATAAAGAATCCACGGAGTTAATGTGCCAAAAACCGAAGCAAGAAAGGTGCGTAATGAAAGGCTTTTCAGCATTATAAATCCCAACCAGCAAACAGGAATAACAAACACAAGTGGATGTACCATTAAACTGGCAGCACTTATCAAAAAACTACCCATAAAAGCATGTTCGGAAGCGTTTGGGTCGCGATACATTTCGAAAAAGAAAAATAATGCCAGAATAAAGAGTGTCAATGCAAAATGCGATCCGTTTAAAATATGAGTTTCGTTCCAAGAACCCATTAAAATCAGAAAAATCAAAATCGGCAGAAATGTTCGGGTTCTGATTATTGTGTATTTGTTGTTGAATTGTGCAAGTAAAAAGGCATTGAGCAATGTAATTATTCCGCTTAATATGTTGGAAAACAAAGAATTTGGGCGAATGACTGATTGAATGCCATCTACAATGATATTACTTTGATTCGGTGTAATGATGCTGTAGTTTACAAACAAATTTGAAATCCAAAAAGCACAACAAGTACCAACCAAAATAACGGCCAGTGGAATACTTGGAACAATGATATTTTTTAAAGTGAATTTCATAAACAACGTAATTGAGAGCTATCTTGTATTCTGATATG
>JBMOHG010000735.1:0-1616 GCA_049317965.1 Paludibacter sp. | reverse complement strand
CTCAAAGCCGGAGAAACTGCTTACGTACGAGGAGGCACTTATAATGAGCGATTTACTTTTACCAATTCGGGAACTGAAGGTAACTACATTACTATCACTGCTTACCCAGGTGAAACTCCCATAATTGATGGTACAAAACTTGGAAATGTTTATCTGGTCAGTTTAGGAAGCAAAAATTACATCAAAATTTCCGGATTAAGAGTCCAAAACGGATACATTGGTATTGGAAGTAGTGGCTCTAACGTGATTATTGAAAACAATTATGTTTATAATTTTTCAAATATGGGAATTTGGCTCTCATACTGTAAAAATTCTATAGTTAAGGGAAATATTGTTGATAAAACCGTTTATACTTCCTGGGGTGAATGTATCGCTATCACCCAATGTGAGTATATTGATGTCTGCTACAACGAAGTAAAAAATGGAAGTCCTACAAATACTGCCGGTGGCGAAGGAATTGATGTAATGGGGTCGAAACATGTGCGTGTATTTAGCAATATCGTACACGATTTACCCAAAAAACTCGGTATTTATATCGATGCTTATGATGGATTAGATTATGATATTCAGGTTTTTAACAATAAAGTATTTAACTGTACGAATGGCATTGTAATTTCTTCCGAAAAATGGAACGATATGGAAAAGGTGTGGGTTTACAACAACCTTACTTACGACATGATAGGAGGTGAAGGAATAAAAGTGGTGGACTATTTCAATACAAATTACAGAATAAAAAATATTATCATTGAAAACAACACCATGTCGGCTTGCAAAGGCATTAGCATTGATGCCCCCAATGGTAGCGATTTCATTATTCGCAATAATTTATTTTATAACTGTAGCTCAAATATTGTTTTACCTGCCCCGCCTACGAATTTAATAATTGCTAATAATCTTTCAAATTCAGGTTCGGTTTCGGGTATTGGTGCAATTCTAGCCGATCCGCAATTTACGGATCCAACAGCCAAAGATTTTACGCTTAAATCTGGCTCCCCGGCCATCGATAAAGGGGCTTCAAATAATGTTCCGTTCGATTATAATTATAAGACACGCTTGGTTGGAAATGGGATAGAAATTGGAGCTTATGAATTTGGAGCTACAGATTTAGTCGAATTGCCGACAATCTCTAAACCCACTTTTACATTGGCCAAATCTACTGTAAATCAATCAACTGACGATGGTACACAAAACACTTCAACCGGAGTTGTAACGTTGACCACAACTACACTGTCAACAAATTTCACAACTACTGCGAGTAAGATTATTACTGCACTCCGATTTACCAATGTGGCTGTACCAAAAGGTGCTACCATTATAAATGCCAGAATAAAAGTGAAAACTTCGGCTGCTTGTAATGCGGGTAACGAAGCTATAAAGATAGATGCAGAAAGGTCTTCAAATACTCAAACGTTAACTGCCGATGCAAACAGCATTTCTACCAAGCCACGAACGGTAAATGCTGCATATTGGCTACCGGGCAATATTACTACAGTAGGCAGTTTGATAAACTCTCCATGTCTGGATTTCGTTGTAAACGAATTGGTTAGCAATTCAAACTGGGTAAGTGGCAATGCCATGACATTTATTTTTGAATATATGGCTGGTGCAGGAAAAAC
>JBMOHG010000734.1:0-1623 GCA_049317965.1 Paludibacter sp. | reverse complement strand
AAACACCCGGAGATCCAACTTTTGGAAAAGCATTGGCTGTGCGATGGAGTGATGGGGTACTCACAGTTGGCAATAATAAAGATTTCACCTATCCGTCACGGGCAATACGGTCGTTTTAAAAAATGAAAAATAAAAAAATTATATTCTTATTGTTCCTTCTAATCGGTTTTATAGAAATACATGCTCAGCAGTCTTTCTCTTCAACTGGTGGCGATGTGCTTGGTAATGATGGGTCTGTTAGTTATTCGGTGGGACAGCTTGTAAATAGTACCAATATTGGTACCAATAATACCACATCTGAAGGAATACAACAGGCTTATGAAATATCAGTAATTGCTGGAATTAATCAAGCTGAAGGCATAAATCTAAAGTGGTCGGCATATCCAAATCCAACTAGCAACTCAGTACAACTTAGTGTTGGTAAACACCTTACGATTAACAATGCATCTTTGAATTATCAGCTTGTTAGTTCCGATGGTAAATTATTGGAGTCAAACAAAGTAATATCTGAGCTAACAACGATTAATTTGAGTACCTTAGTATCTTCAACATATTTTATACGAATTTTTCAAGAGGATAAAGAACTTAAAACCTTCATAATTATTAAATCTAACTGATGTTGAACATGAAAAATCATACAACAATAACAGCAATAATAATTTGTGTCGTTTCATTTTTGCTTATACATGAAGTAAGTGCTCAGCAAGCTCAAAAAATAAGCTATCAAGCTTTGGTACGTAATAGTGCTAATGATTTAGTAACCAACCAACAAGTAGGTATGAAAATAAGCATACTTCAAGGTTCGCCAACAGGGAATGTAGTTTACACTGAAACTATTGCTCCATCAACAAATGGAAACGGTGTGGTAAGTATTGAAATAGGTGGAGGAGTTGGATTTAGCTCTTTATCATGGGCAAACTCACCCTATTTTATTAAAACAGAAATAGACACAAACGGTGGAACAAATTACAGTATAACAGGGACAAGTCAATTGTTAAATGTACCTTATGCATTTCATTCAAAAACTTCGCAAGGAGTAGTTTATATGACTCAATTTCAAATAGAAACTTTAACTCCTGTTGCAGGGTTAATTGTTTATAATACAACATCAAAAGAACTTATTTTTTATAATGGAACCTTATGGAAAAGCATTTTGAATTAAAATAGCAGTTTCAGCGTAATGTTTCATTTAGTATCACTTACTTAAACAATCTAATGTATGACAAAAAATCAATTTATTCACTTATTCAGTAATTGGGAAAAGTTGAATGTGTTTTTATTTCAGAATCGGATATTCGGTTTACTTATTTTTGTTGGATTGGTAGCTTTCAGCACCAATGCCTATTCGCAAACCAATAAACCTCAACAACCTGATCAAAAAACAAATCAAACCGCTGCTAAAAAGATTTCAGGTAAAGTAACCGACGAAAAAGGGGAGCCAATTTTGGGTGCAACAGTTCTTGTAAAAGGCTTTTCTACCGGCACAATTACAAATGCAATGGGAGCTTTTTCACTCACACTTCCTGCAAATGCTAAAACACTATCTTTATCCTACATTGGGTATAAATCACAAGAAATAATTGTAGGAAACGCCAATGTATATAATATAGTATTAGAAGATGC
>JBMOHG010000733.1:0-1625 GCA_049317965.1 Paludibacter sp. | reverse complement strand
TGAGAAGTTGTTTCATAAAATGGTTGTATTTTGCTGTTGTCTTTTTAATATTATATAATTGGAATTTCTTACGAATTCTCAATTTTTAGTTGTTCTTCTTCAATTATTTTTTTCAAATCTTCTTCATTTGGCAAATTGAGCATATATTTATTTACAAAAACCTGTTGTGCTAAACCAGTAGTTGCATAGCGCACCAGATTTTCGTTTTTGCTTGCACAGAGGATAATTCCAATAGGAGAATTATCACCCTCCAACGTTTCATTCTCTGCATAATAGTTAAGATACATATTCATTTGCCCTGCATCGGCGTGGTTGAACTCACCTAATTTTAAATCAATCAACACATTGCATCTCAATATGCGATGATAGAATACCAAATCGATTCGATAATGTTTATTGTCGAATGTAATGCGTTTTTGTCTAACTTCAAAGCAGAAACCTTTTCCCATTTCCAACAAAAAGTGTTGCAAGTGATTGATGATAGCTTGTTCCAATTGCGATTCGGAATATTCAGTTTCTTCTTTCAGACCCAGAAACTCCAACATCAATGGATTACGAAATACATCTTCAGCCAATAATCGCTCTTGGTTAATATGCTTATCCAATACCGCTTGTTTATTGGTACTTAAGCCAGTACGTTCAAAAAGCATACTATTCATTGCTCGCTGTAGCTCCCTTACCGACCAAGCATTTTTGATGGCTTCCATTTCGTAAAAGCTCCGCTTTAATTGCGTATCAGCTTTTAGTAATTCGATAATATGAGAGAAACAAAGTTGATTTATTAACTTATTTACATCGATATGAGATTTTGCAGTCTGTGGATTGGAAATTGTAATTTCAGGTAAATTATTTAGTTCTGAATCACTAGTTATAGCACCTACCAATTTTGCAGTCACTGACTGCAAAATTACAGACTTCTGAAAATCAATTAGATAAGATTTTGCAGACACTGTCTGCAAAATGTTTGGGTATTCTAAATGGAAAGATTTAAACAAATACAAATTCCTTTCAGACATACCTGGTATATGTTTTGTCCTTTTAGCAATTTCTTTAAATAACCTTGCACCATAAGTAGCCCTATCAGCTCCATTTAATTCGTATTCAGCAATATAATAACCAAACAACCAATTTCGCAATGTCAATGCTGTATCAACTTGTTTACTAGCCTGAAGTTTAAAGTATTGCTGTGTTTCGCCAATAATCGAAACTAATCCATCTAAATCTGCCATTAGTAAGTTTATGTTAATTGTGTTGTAATTATAACTTTTTTATTTATAAGTTTAAGTGGGACAAGCGGTTTCCGAAACGTTTTTTATATTGTATTTCAAGCGACTAGAGGTCGCTTGTCCCTAGTTTTTTCTAAAAATCAGTAATCTTAATGGTTTTTCCATTGCTGCGTTTTTCGGGTTGCCAGGCTCTGATATGAATTATGGGTTGTCCGTTGAGGTCAACACCCAAAAATAAATAACCTTGGTCGCCATAACTCGACGAGAAATAATTTTGCTTGATTTCTATACCGTAAATATTTCCACCTTTTGCTGCTTTTTCGATATAACTGTCCTCGAACTGAATATTGATAAATTCGTTCGATTCAAAAGCCTGTTTTAAGTTTTTGATATAAGTTT
>JBMOHG010000732.1:0-1625 GCA_049317965.1 Paludibacter sp. | reverse complement strand
TCCCTGCCGAAAATCGCGTGTTGGAAATTGATGGTTTTGAACTCGATTCAAAACATAATGTGTTGGGACAAAACTACCATATTTATACCCCCTCGCAAAAAACACAGGGACCTAAACCGAATCATGTTGAAAAGGATTTGTCGAAATGGATAACTATGGGTTATGAATGGTTACCGGATCGGATTAATTATTATGCCGATGGAGTCCATTTTGCCACTAAAGAGCTAAATGGAATATGGAAAGTGTATGCCCCTCAGAATTTCTGGCTTACTGCCCTTCCAGTAAATATGGCTTCCTGGGGTGGTCTGAAAATACCACCTTCCGATGCTGCCATGCAAGTCGATTATTTCAGGTTTTATGCCCGTAAATTAAAGGCAGTAAATAGAGTTGGAAATCCCGGATTTGAATATGGTAAAATCGGCAATACCTATCCTGTTGCATGGATTGTGGCCCGAACCAACGGTTATAATCCAGAAGCTATAAAAGTGGTTTCTGACAGTTCTACTACTTATGAAGGTAGATGTTATTTGCAATTTAAGATTGATAAACCATGCAAAGCACTTGCCCGACAGGTGATTGAATATATTCCGAATGGCATTTATTCTTTCAGTGCTTACGTTAAATCTTCAGGTGGCCAAAATTCAGCATCAATTGTCATTAAATCAGGTGCTAAAGAGCAAATACTGAAAATTCCAATAACTAATTTATGGACAAAAATATCGTTGGATAAAATAGTTGTAAAAGGAAATAATGCAATAATTGAAATTCAAACCAAATTAGATGTAAATCAAACAATTAAAATGGATGAATTTGAATTTATCGAAATAAGATAATTGATAGTACCGCTTGAATTTTTTTCCGTTTAAAAGACGAAATGATACTTCTCATTTCGTCTTTTTACTAGTATGTCGAGCATTGCGAGTCTATTTTGGCTTCGCAGAACTACCAGTACTGAGGTGAAATTAAAAATCGAGTAACGGTTTGTAAGCAATCTGTTGGAAACCTACAACAAAAATTCGGTTATTCACGATATATTGAGACCGCCGTAAACTCGACATGAATGATAATGTGCGAATTATTCGCTCGCTTATTTTTTGGATTTTATACAACTATATAAATACAATGAATTAAAATAGAATTATCGTAAACGTTTACGACGTTTTTTGTAGTATTGTAAACGATTACAATGATAAAATGTGACATGGGTTGATTTTATATGAATTATAGTTCATAGATTTGTATAAAAATTTATGTATTCATCTTTAAAATAAAATCAAATGAAAAAACTTTTACTTGCATTAGCAATTGTTTTGGCCACATCTGTTATGGCTAAGAACTTTTATCTCCGTTCAAATTCCGATGCAACATCTTGGTCGAAAATTACGATGGTGCCAACTGTTGATACATTAATTACACTGCCTTTGGGTGATTCTATCAAATCATTTCTTTCTGTAGGTAAAGATACAGTAATTTATCTGGCACAAGGAACTTATAAACTTCCATATATTGGTTCTTCTTTACAGGTTAAAACAGGTAAAGTATATGGTGGGTTTAGCGGAAATGAATCTGCAATTGATTTGAATGCCCGCTCTCTAAGCGATAAAGATGGAAATGGTATTGTTGAA
>JBMOHG010000731.1:0-1632 GCA_049317965.1 Paludibacter sp. | reverse complement strand
CAGCCGCTTATGGTGCTACTATTTTAGCTCAACGTCCTGAAAATAAAGGAAAAGTGATTGTCACTTTATTGCCGGATACAGGTGAACGTTATTTGTCAACATTACTTTATGCATTTGAAGAATACCCTCTATAATTTACAATTTATTCATTTATAATTTACAATTGAGGATTTAAATTATTGAATCCTTCAAAATTCTAACATCTCAGAAAAAAATATATGGCATCAAAAGATTTAAATTTTAAAATAAACGGAAAAAGTATAGGACATACTAAATATCAGGGTTATGCCCGCAATTTCGAACTAATTGTTGATGAACCAGAAATGCTTGGTGGTGAAGACTCAGCAGCTAATCCGGTAGAATATTTATTGGCAGGTTACGCAGGATGTTTAAATGTTGTTTTTGGAATAGTTGCTAAAGAACTGGCAATCGAAATTCAAAGTCTGAAAATTAATATTGATGGTGATATTAATCCCGAAAAGTTTTTAGGAATTTCAAACGATGAAAGAGCAGGATTTAAATCCTTGAATGTTGGAATTTCTCTTATTACAAATTCTGATAAAGAAAAGGAAGATTTACTATTTAAAACAGTCAGAAATCGTTGCCCAATTAACGATAATCTTTCAAATCCAACTCCGATAAATTACATATACAATTAGTAAACAGGTAAACAAGTAAACAAAATAACAAATAATCAAAAAGATATGGCTTCAAACGAATTAAAATTTGAAACACTGCAAGTACATGCAGGACAAGTAGTAGACGGAACAACTAAAGCGCGTGCAGTTCCAATTTATCAGACAAGTTCTTATGTTTTCGACGATGCTGCCGATGGCGCGGACTTGTTTGCACTTCGTAAATTTGGTAATATCTACACCCGTTTGATGAACCCAACAACCGATGTATTTGAAAAACGAATTGCTGCTCTCGAAGGTGGTGTTACCGCTCTGGCAACTTCATCAGGTCAATCGGCTCAATTTCTTGCTATCAATAATATTGTACAGGCTGGTGACAATTTCGTTTCAACATCGCATTTGTATGGAGGAACTTACAATCAGTTTAAAAATCAGTTCAAACGTTTGGGCGTAGAAGTGAAATTTACTGCCGATGACAAACCGGAGACATTTGAAAAACTAATTGACGAAAATACCAAAGCACTTTATTTGGAAACTATTGGTAATCCCGACTTGAACATTCCTGATTTTGAAGCTATTGCAGCTGTTGCCGACAAACATGGTATTCCATTAATTGTGGATAACACATTCGGTGCAGGAGGTGCAATTTTCCGTCCGTTGGAACACGGTGCAACAATTGTTGTAGAATCGGCAACTAAATGGATAGGCGGACATGGAACTTCATTGGGTGGTGTGATTGTCGACAGTGGAAAATTCAACTGGGGAAATGGTAAATTTCCTTCATTTACCGAACCTTCCGACAGTTATCACGGATTGGTGTTTTGGGACGTATTCGGCTTTAATGGTCCTTTTGGAAATATCGCATTCAACATCCGTGCCCGTGTTGAAGGATTGCGCGACTGGGGAAATGCAATCAGCCCATTCAACTCATTTTTGTTATTGCAAGGATTGGAAACACTTTCATTGCGTGTAGAACGTCATGTACAGAATGCATTGG
>JBMOHG010000730.1:0-1634 GCA_049317965.1 Paludibacter sp. | reverse complement strand
ACAGGGTCAATTTTTAAACCTCCAACCAAGTCGGAATTCTAAAAAAACCGATTGATAGGTCGAAATCAGATACTGCATTTGATTAAAGCTCAATGAAGATTGCAATCCGAAATTACTAGTATAGCTAAGACCTATAGGTATTTGCACAAAAGAAATGCCTGAATCAGAACCTGCCAGTACACCAATAAAAGGGGTAATTCTTTTTTTACTGTGATTTGAATTTAAATGAAACCGGCTTCCAACAGAGTAATAATATCTGTCAGATAAGTCTAAACCAACATTTAACTCAACATTTATTTGAGGTGTGATGAAATAATCTAAAGTGCCGGTATATAAACCTCTTTCAAATTCTGAAAGGGTTAAAGTACTACCAAAACTTAATCCAAAGGGTCTGTTTTTTCGTGGGTTTTCATATCCCATCAAATCAACAAGGCCATTTTGATATATAATTTTGCGTATATTTTCGCTATTCATGCCCAGAATAGGACTATTTACAAAATCTTTTCGCTTGAATTTTACTTCCTTCTCATTTTTCTCCAAAATCAAAACATCCAATTCAGTATTATCTTTTGTAATTATTTTATCCTGCCCGTAAGTTGGCTGAAATCCACATATAAGTATAATTATATAAATGATATTTTTCATTCTTAATAAATTTTGAGTTTTTGTTTTTACAATAGCTTTTAGCTGAAAATTAATTGGTTGATAGTTTTTCGACCTTTGTTTAAAAATACTTTTTTCTTTACAAATAAATATGTGGTAAAGATAGCTATTGTATTTTTAATTACAAATAGATTATTTAGTTTTGTTGAATCGGCAGAGAGATAAAAAAAATCCCTGTTTCCGAATATAATCAGAAACAGGGAAATTATTTAATTCATTTTTAAGTATTTCTCTTAATCTTCAACCTCTGCTTTAGATGCTTTTTTAGCAGTACCCTGAGTAGATTTTTTCTTGCGTGGCACATATTTTCCCGGCAAAATTACATCAAGTAATCCTTTACCAATCAAACCAAGCTTAACAGCACAAGCTAATGCCGCAAAGCTGAGTAACAGATTTGTCCAATGATATACATCTGGTGCTGAAACTACCCACTGGGCAAAGGCGATAACTAAAATTGTAGCACTCAAAATGATTTTCGACTTTAACATTGGCGTTCTCAAGGTTTTAAATCGGGTAATCCCATCAATAACTCCAGAAACAGTAGAAAGCAGCAATGATAACGGTAACATAAAAATTGAGAAATTAATCACCGAATGTACAATTACCTCTTGAAAGTTTGGGAAAATATAGTGGAAGATTATCAACATAGGTGTTAAAGCCACGAATGTTTGCGAAAGATGGATAGCAATAGGGTGAATATCCAATGCTAAAATAAATAATCTTCGAGCTGATACTTTTTCGCGATAAGGTTCAAAAACATTTCTGGGTAGTCCACAAGCAGGACAAACGTCACCTAAATCACTTTCTTTCATTACATAACCGCACGGGCGGCAACGTACTAATTCTTCATCTATCATATTTGTAATAATTATAATTTTAATTTGAACTGCAAAGATAATAAGTAATAAAGAAATGACAAAAGGATTCAGTGGTTTTCAACGATTATGAAGGCAAATAAATTAAATATTGGT
>JBMOHG010000729.1:0-1642 GCA_049317965.1 Paludibacter sp. | reverse complement strand
AATTCTGGTAATGGAGAATTAATCGGTGTTCAAGACAGACCGAGATTTTATCAACCTGATCCTTATGGAACTATTTTTATCCCATTAGGTTCTTACACAATGGGTGCTGGCGACCAAGACATTTTTTATGCAAATGTTTATCAGTCAAAAACTGTTAGTGTTGAATCTTTTTACATGGATGAAACCGAAATTACCAATAATGAATATCGCCAATTTGTAGATTGGGTAAGAGACTCAATTGCACATACAAGATTAGGCGAAGGAGGAATTGTTGACCACTTAATTGATCAGGATGAAGATGGCGAACCTATAGACCCTCCATCTGTTAATTGGGATACAGAAATTGAATGGGATTCTCCTGAAAACAAAGAAGCATTAGAAGATATGTATCTTCCTGAAAACGAAAGGTTTTACAGAAGAAAAGAAGTTGATACTCGCAAATTAAACTACATTTATTATTGGATAGATGTACAAGCTGCTGCTCAAAAAGACTATTCTCAACCAGCAAACTCACAAAATGCTTCATTTATGAATCGTCCACAAGGTTTAAAAGATCGTTCGGTTTATATTAGAAAAGAAATTATCAATGTATATCCTGATACACTAAGTTGGATACATGATTTTACCTATTCTTTCAATGAACCTATGACCAAATCATATTTTTGGCACCCTGTTTACGACAACTATCCTGTTGTAGGTGTAAGTTGGAAACAAGCCAAAGCTTTTTGTAATTGGAGAACAATGCAAATGAATAGTTTTCTTGAAAGCAATGGAGAAGTTGGTGTAAATGATTTCAGATTACCAAATGAAACTGAATGGGAATGGGCAGCAAGAGGTGGTGCTGCATTAAGCCCATTTCCATGGGGTGGCCCTTATATTAGAAATAGTAATGGATGCTTTTTAGGCAATTACAAACCATTACGTGGTAATTATGTTGATGATGGAGGTATTCGTTCACTTATTGTAGCACATTATGCTCCTAATGATTTTGGATTGTATGATATGGCAGGAAATGTTAGCGAATGGTGTGCTGATGCTTTTGATGAATCTGCATATAATTTTGCACATGATATGAATATGTATTATAATTATGATGCAAAAGATAATGAAAACGCTGTTCAGAAAAGAAAAGTTATTAGGGGTGGTTCATGGAAAGATGTTGGCTATTACATGCAAGTTTTTGCACGACAATATGAATATCAGGATACATGTAAATCTTATGTAGGGTTTAGATGCGTTCAATCTTATTTAGGACGTAAAAAAGGTGATAATCCTAAAACAGAATCTAATGTTTACAATTAAAAATCAATAAATCAAATAATAAATCAAATTAATTAAATTAATTAAAATTTTTAATAATCATGGGTATAAAAAACATTGTAGGTAGTAAAGGCTATAAACAATTCATGGCTAAACTTTACGGATGGGGAGCTTCAGTAGTAATTTTAGGAGCTTTATTTAAAATTAATCATTATAATTTTGCTAATGAAATGCTGATTTTGGGACTTGGAACAGAAGCATTAATTTTCTTCTTTTCAGCTTTCGAACCATTGCATGTTGAGTATGATTGGAGTTTAGTTTATCCTGAATTAGGTGGTATGCTTGAAGAAGATTATAAAAAAGGAAAACAAAAGAAAAGTGG
>JBMOHG010000728.1:0-1645 GCA_049317965.1 Paludibacter sp. | reverse complement strand
CATAATCACCTTCACGTTCGGCTTTTTCGGCTTGATATTTCAAATCTTCAATTTCAATTTTTGTTTGTTGAATGCTGTCAATCATTTGTTTTTCGCTGGACCATTTGGCACGCATTTCCTTGCTTTCTTCTTTCAAATTAGCAATTTCTTCATTCAGTTGTGCCAATTTTCTGGTGTCATTTTCACGTTTGATTGCTTCACGTTCAATTTCCAACTGTTTAATATTTCGGTCAATTTTATCCAATTCTTCGGGCACAGAATCAACTTCCATACGAAGTTTAGCAGCCGCTTCATCCATTAAATCGATGGCTTTATCGGGCAAAAAACGATTGGTAATATAGCGACTCGACAATTCTACGGCAGCAATAATGGCATCGTCCTTGATACGCACTTTGTGGTGATTTTCGTAACGCTCTTTCAGTCCACGCAATATAGAAATGGTACT
This sequence comes from Paludibacter sp., assembly GCA_049317965.1. Classification (GTDB taxonomy): domain Bacteria; phylum Bacteroidota; class Bacteroidia; order Bacteroidales; family Paludibacteraceae; genus Paludibacter. Next base: position 1,200 of record JBMOHG010000728.1, on the reverse strand, counting down.
GGCAATATCAGGTTCGTCCACCATTACAATTTGAAATCGACGTTCCAATGCTTTGTCTTTTTCAAAATACTTCTGATATTCGTCCAAAGTTGTGGCACCAATAGCACGCAATTCGCCACGTGCCAAAGCAGGTTTTAGAATGTTGGCAGCGTCCATAGCACCATCACTTTTGCCAGCTCCTACCAGCGTATGAATTTCGTCGATAAACAATATGACTTCACCATCGGCTTTAATCACTTCGTTTACAACTGCTTTCAATCGTTCTTCAAATTCGCCTTTATATTTTGCACCAGCAATAAGCGCACCCATATCAAGCGAAAAAATTTGTTTCGATTTTAAATTTTCCGGCACATCACCACGCACAATTCTATGTGCCAATCCTTCGGCAATGGCCGTTTTACCAACTCCGGGCTCACCAATCAAAATTGGATTATTTTTAGTTCTGCGACTTAATATTTGTAGAACTCTACGAATTTCTTCGTCACGACCAATCACAGGATCGAGTTTACCACCACGCGCTTGTTCGTTCAAATTGATAGCATATTTGTTCAGTGCATTATAACTTTCTTCGGCCGAAGCTGAATCGGCTTTGGCACCTTTTCTAAGTTCTGCAATAGCTTTTAGCAATTCTTTTTCTGTCACACCGGCATCTTTCAACACTTGTGTCAAAGCATTTTTTTCGGCAGCGAAAGCCAATAGTAAATATTCTAATGACACAAACTGATCGCCTGCTTTTGACGATAGTGAAGTGGCTTTTTGTAAAATGGAATTTGCTTCGCGACTCAGGTAAGGCTCACCACCCGAAACACGTGGAAATCCAGCAATCATACTATCTACAATTGCGTGTAAATTATAAACATTTACACCTAATTTTCCAAAAAGGAAATGCGTAATATCTTCGCCTTTAGTAAGTATGGCTTTGAACAAATGCGGTGTTTCCACCACTTGCTGACCATTAGATTGCACCAATTCTATAGCTTGCTGAATGGCTTCTTGCGATTTGAGAGTAAAATTGTTTAAGTTCATAGTTTTATTTATGTTTGTAAAGTTTGAGTGTTTGAAAAGCTTGAAGAGTCCCCCTCTATCTTCAACAAAATCTTATCCAAGTGTTGAAATCGGAAAATATGTCCGAACAGTAAGGTTAAATAACTGAAAAATAAGACATTATTTCAGTTAAACGGATAATTTGACATAGGAAAA
>JBMOHG010000727.1:0-1645 GCA_049317965.1 Paludibacter sp. | reverse complement strand
ATCTTTTGTTCATTTGCAAGCTTTATCCATTCTTCACTACCCGCAAAGCCTCCATGTAAACTAGGTTTGAGAATTATATATTGTGGACAAATCGTTTCCAACAATAATCTCTTTTGCATAATATCATTTATGCCAATCAATTCTTCGTCCAAAGCTATTGGAAGCGGAGTTTTAGCGCAAAGTTGCGCCATTTCTTGCCACTGACCTGCTTTGATAGGTTGTTCAATAGAATGAACATCTAGTTTTGCCAATTTTTCAAGTTTTTCTAATGCGTTTTCAGGTAAAAAAGCACCGTTAGCATCTACGCGTAACTCAATTGTTTGTGCATTAAATTCATTTCGTATGGCTTTCAACAAATCAATTTCTGTATCAAAGTCAATGGCTCCGATTTTTAGCTTGATGCATGAAAAACCTTGTTCAATCTTCTCTTTTATTTGAGTTTGCATTTCTGCTTTTGTGCCCATCCATATCAATCCATTGATTCGAATTGTTTTTTTTCCTTCAGTAAAAGCAGATGGGAAAATTATTCCCTTGCCATCATTTTTTAAGTCAGCCAAAGCAGTTTCTAAACCAAATAGAATTGAAGGATAGTCTTTTAAACGCACGAAAAGCTCATTTAAATCCGGCAAATTTGGTGTAAGGCTTTGTAAAAAAACTTCATAATCTGGGCTATCTTCAGCACTTAATCCCCTAAATAAAGCGCATTCACCCATCCCAACAATTTCTGGCTCATATTCATTCCACAATTTTAAAATCCAAGTCTCTTTGGAAGTAAGAATTCCACGTGAAGTACCACTTGGTTTTTTGAAAATCAGATTGTATGGTTGGATTGAAGATTTTATCATGTTTTTTTCAATTAATATAATTGAATTTAACCCGGGAATTTAGGAAATTTTTGAAAATCAGGTTTCCGTTTTTCTAAAAATGCATGTTTTCCTTCCTGTGCTTCTTCCATAAGATAATACATTAATGTAGCGTCACCAGCCATTTCCATCAATCCGCGCTGTCCGTCAAGCTCAGCATTTAACCCGCGTTTAATCATTCGTATGGCCATTGGGCTGTTAGCTAATATTTGTTGACACCATTCTACAGTAGTATTTTCCAATTCCGATAATGGCACAACTTTATTTACCATGCCCATTTCTTCTGCTTCTTTGGCTGAATATTGTTTGCAAAGAAACCAAATCTCACGTGCTTTTTTCTGACCAACACAGCGGGCCAAATAGGAAGATCCAAATCCCGCATCGAAACTTCCAACTTTTGGACCTGTTTGTCCAAAAATAGCATTCTCCGAAGCAATTGTCAAGTCACAAACCACATGCAAAACATGTCCACCACCTATTGCAAAACCATTTACCATAGCAATTACCGGTTTTGGAATAGAACGAATGGCTTTGTGTAAATCGAGAATATTTAGTCGAGGTACGCCTTGCTCGTCGATATAGCCGCCTATTCCTTTTACTTTTTGATCACCACCTGCACAAAATGCCGTGTCGCCAGCACCTGTGAAAACTATTACACCTATATCGCTACGTTCACGACAAATATCCATTGCGTCAAGCATTTCGGTACTCGTTTGTGGGCGAAAAGCATTACGTACTTCCTCACGATTGATGGTAATTTTTGCTATTCCTTCAAAATACTC
>JBMOHG010000726.1:0-1648 GCA_049317965.1 Paludibacter sp. | reverse complement strand
TATATTGCCAGTATTTTAGCAATCAGCGATAATCGGTTAAAACCAGTATTAGTTGAACCGGATATTAATACCTATAATCTGGATATTGCGCTGATTGATAAAAACATAACTCTTCGTACCAAAGCCATTATGGTGGTGCATTTATATGGTCAGGTTTGTTGGAGCAAAGAGTTGGAGGCAATAGCAAAAAAATATAATCTGAAAATTATTGAAGATAATGCACAGGCAATAGGGGCTGAATACAAGCCCCCTAAATCCCCCGAAGGGGGACTTAAGACTGGTGCGCTTGGCGATGCAGCAGGTTTCAGTTTTTATCCGGGAAAAAATTTGGGAGCATTGGGCGATGCAGGTGCTGTAACGACAAATGATGATGCACTAGCCGAAGTTGTACGTGCTTTAGGTAATTATGGCAGCAAACAAAAATATGTAAATGAATATCAAGGTTTAAACAGCCGCTTGGACGAACTGCAAGCTGCTATATTGGATGTGAAGTTGAAATATCTGGATGCTGAAAACCAATGTCGCCGCGAAATAGCCCAATATTATTGCGAAAACATCAAAAATGAGAAGTTAATTCTTCCTTCTTACCCCACCTTTAGGGGGTTGGGGGGCAGTCACGTTTGGCATTTATTCGTTATCCGCACCACCTATCGTGACGAATTACAACAATATCTTACTGATAACGGAGTACAAACCCTAATTCATTACCCAATACCACCTCACAAACAAGGTGCATATAGTGCTATGAATGAACTAACTTTTCCTGTTACAGAACAAATTCATAACCAAGTATTGAGTTTACCAATTAGTGCAGTTATGGAAATGGAAGAGGTTGTAAAAGTGGTTGAAGTATTGAATAAATATTGATAATGGTGTTTAGTATTATGTTAAGTAAAAATTAATTGCTGTCCCTTTTTGGGGCAGGATGAAAGATTATACTTAACTACTCAGCACCTCTCTATTTAAATAAAAATGGGTTCATTTAATTGATTAATAATAGAATAAGTCTTTGCCCCGATAGGGGCTAAATGTGAATAACCCTCAGTAAGCGAAGCGCAACTGGGGGATGAAGTGAACAAAAGACCCAACATTTGATTATCAGTTCGACTTGTCGGACTGAAAATCAAATAATTACAAACAAGTCGGGTGCTAAGTAATAACGATTATACATACATCTTTTGCTTTAGACAAATAAAGCTATTTGATAATGTATGAATAAAGCCAATTTCTTTTCAATTTATTGTCCGTCCCTTTCCGATAAATCGGAATAAATTTCCTTCCCTGCAATTGATATTTTCCGCCATAATAATCCTAACATAACACTAGCAACACTTGATACATTGTAAAACCTTTCTGAATCATCATGTTTGGTTTATTAACGCTGATTTTGCTTAGGAGTAAAATATATTTTCAAATCTAAATCGTTAAATTGTTGGTTGCTAAAACTTACTCAACATTTCGGAAACCTACTTTTGCACAGTGCAAAAATGACTTTTCAATTCTGTCAATTCAAATTTTGTGCAATTTAATGTGTATATCTCGATGTAAAGTTGCTTTTGTTTTATATATTTTGATGTTTTACATAAAGAAAACACAAATAATTGAAAACAAAAGCATAAATTCGTTATTAATTACAGTATGTTTGCTA
>JBMOHG010000725.1:0-1651 GCA_049317965.1 Paludibacter sp. | reverse complement strand
CTTGTATTATTGAGTGCAAATATAAGCAAATTCAATGTTTATTGAAAATTAATATTTACTTTTGCAATCTAAATACTAAAAAAACACGCTTATGAATCCTTACAAAAACCTCCGAATTGCAGTTTGCAATGACCATGCCGGTTATGACCTTAAACTTAAAATTGTAGAATACCTTGAAGGTGAAGGTGCTGTTGAAGTTAAAGATTTTGGATCACACTCTACCGAAAGTTGTGACTATCCCGACTTTGCACACCCAATGGCAGGTGCTATCAAACGTGGTGAATACGATTTTGGTGTTTCGATTTGTGGTACCGGAAATGGAATCAGCATGGTACTGAACAAACATTTGGGAATTCGTGCTGCACTTTGTTGGAAGCCCGAAATAGCAGCTCTGGCACGTGAACACAATGATGCAAATGTGCTTTCACTTCCTGCTCGCTTTATTACCGAAGAAGAAGCTTTGAATATTATTGAAGTGTTTTTTATGTCGAAATTCGAAGGTGGAAGACATCAAAGACGAATTGATAAAATGAACCAACTATAGACTTTGTGAGTTTATATAATGACTAACCTGCTTTTACTTTCTCTTTGGGGATTTAGAGGCTTTTTAAAACAACATGCAACGAACAGAAATATCAGCTTACGGCGAATTTGGTTTAATCAAACATTTGACCGAGAAATTTAAAATTGAAAATCCTTCAACACTTAAAGGTGTTGGTGATGATGCAGCCGTACTTAGTTACGAAAACAAAAAAGTGCTGGTTACCACCGATTTATTGCTTGAAGGTATTCATTTCGATTTGGTATATGTTCCGCTTATGCATCTTGGTTACAAAGCCGCCATCGTGAATTTTTCGGACATTTACGCCATGAACGGTTATCCAAAACAAATCACTGTTTCTATTGGCGTTTCAAAACGGTTTTCTGTGGAAGATTTAGATCAGTTTTATGCCGGAATTGAAATGGCTTGCAAAAAATATGGGGTCGATTTAATTGGTGGCGATACTTCTGCTTCACTTACCGGATTGGCCATAAGCATTACCTGTATTGGCGAAGCTGATGCTGACAAAATTGTGTATCGCAACGGAGCAAAAGATAACGATTTGATTTGTGTGACCGGAAATTTAGGTTCGGCTTATATGGGTTTACAATTGTTGGAGCGCGAAAAAATTGTTTTTGGGGCAAACAGCGAGGCTCAACCCGATTTCGAAAACAGAGATTACATTCTGCAACGTCAACTGAAACCTGAAGCCCGTAAAGATATTATTGAGTTATTGGCAGAAAAAGGCGTTTTACCTACTTCGATGATGGATATTTCGGACGGACTTTCATCTGAATTATTGCATATTTGCTCCCAAAGCAATGTGGGTTGTAGGGTGTACGAAGATAAAATCCCAATCAATATTCAAGCTGTAATTATGGCCGAAGAATTGAATATGAGCATTGTAACCGCAGCTTTGAATGGTGGCGAAGATTACGAATTGCTTTTCACTGCTTCGCTCGAAGATTATGACAAAATTCTAACCATGGAAGGTGTGGCTGTTGTAGGTCATATTACCAAACCGGAATATGGCTTACAATTAGTTGGACGCGAAGGTGATGAAATTGAACTGAGGGCACAAGGCTGGAATTCGCTGGAGGAATAATGATT
>JBMOHG010000724.1:0-1652 GCA_049317965.1 Paludibacter sp. | reverse complement strand
AACAAAGCGCTATGTGCAAGACAGTATCAACAGCATGAACCTAATAATTGACAATAGTGGAACTATCGTAAGTGCTCAGGAAGAAATAATAAATATGTTATCGTTTCCGCCATTATTCGAGCACAAATACATAGAAACTATTAAGCAAGATACTTACCGTAAAGAGCAGTACAATTTAGCATTAAGCAAGGAAATAAACGTAAGGAATATGGCTAATGAGATTCTTAAAAACAAAAAAGAAGTTGTTGAAGCCGAAATTAATGGAGAAAAGATTACAGTTATTGCTGAACATATTCCCGAACTAAACTGGGTCCTTTTAAAAATTATGAAATGAAAAATAAATTTAATTTATCGGTATTATCAATTCTGGTTTTTGTTTTTATTTTTATTGTTTTGTCCGTAAGGCAATACATTGTACTTAATACCCATCAACGAAAAGAAACGGCTGAATTTATCAACAAACAGATTATTTTGTGCGGGAAAAGTATTGAGGATGCAAGTAATGAATTCGAGGAATCAGCCAAATTTGAATTTGCAAACCGCGAACTTCAATACTTTTTTGTTGTTGACCCCAATAAATTAGCACCCGAAATACACAGCAAGTACGTTGATGATGAGATTAAAAGAATCAGACGTTTCTACTCACGATATCAGGTGGTAATTTCAAAAATCACAATTTTCAATAATGGTTTTTATAGAAGTTTTGAGCGTAATTCCGACAATTACTTCACTGTTTCATCGCCCAAACCTTTTGCCGAGAGTGTAGTTTTATTGAATCAGCCGAAACTAGATGATAGTAAAGGAATTGTTACTTACACTCAACCTATTAGAAATACTGCCGGAAAGCTAATTGCAAACGTTAGGTTTGAACTTAAAATTCCAGCATTTTTAGCCTTTCATTTCGAGAAATTTTACGTTGGAAAAAACTCGTGGCATTGGGCAATTGACACTACCGGACAAATTATTTTTCATAAATACAGCGAACAGGCCGTTTCTACCAACTTTACAACAAAAGCGGTTGATGGATTTAGATTAAAACTATATCAAAACCTTTCTACTTCTATTGAGCATACTATTCAATCGGATGTAACTATAAATGCCTACTCCTTTTTTTATCCAGTAAATATTCTGGGTAAAAAAACAGGTATTATTTTTTCTGTAAACACTGACACTTTATGGAAAAGTCAGAATGAGTCAAATATTGCTATACTTCTATATTTTTTGGTGGTAATTTCATGTATCATTGCATTATTTTCAATCATTATCAAAAGAATGGTGGCTGCACGAAAACGTCTTGAATCGACAGATGCCATGCTACGAACATCCAATCAAGCTTCAGAAATTCTACTTACCAACCACGATTTCGACAGTTCGATGCATAATTTTCTTGAAATTACGGCAAAATCACTTGGTTATCATAGGGCATACTTGCTGGAGTACAGCAAAAAGAGAAAAAAAGACAACTATAAATTAAAATACGAATGGCATGATGACAAACTTGTTGAACCAATCTCGGAAATTATTCCCGAAATAGTTGAAGGATTGGAAACCAACGATTTTGAAAGTATGTTGGCTGAATTAATAAATGATAAAACAGTAAAACAAAACGAGCTGGATTTTGATGTAACATATAAACAAGTGATGTCAAAACT
>JBMOHG010000723.1:0-1657 GCA_049317965.1 Paludibacter sp. | reverse complement strand
AAAGGAGGTAAAAATTTTGTGGCAGTGAGAGATGTAGCCGTTTTAATTTGTAATGCATTAACACGTGGAAGAAATGGAGAACGATATTTAGCTTCTGGCGTAAATCTTACTTTCAAAGAATATTATACACTTCAAAAGGAAATTGGAAATTATAGCCAATTTATAATTGAAATACCTGACTTTATTTTGATTTTGTTAGGAAAATTGGGTGATTTGATAAGAAGATTTGGAATTAAAACCAACCTTTGTTCCATGAATTTGCAGCAACTTATGATACAAGAGAATTACGACAATCAAAAAGCAAAAGTGGAATTAGAATTGGTTATTACTGATTTGAAAATAGCTATTAAAGAAGCAATTGATTGGTTTATTGCGAGAAAAATGATTTAAACACTTTCATTTTCTAATAATGAGAACACTCATAATCTTGATTTTTTCAATTTTTCTTTTGACGGATGTTTCAGCAAAAATCCGTCAAAAGTGCCTCGAATCAGTTCCTTTCGAAATGGTTGGTAGCTATGTTGTTATCAAAGTACGAATCAACAATTCATCTCCTTTAAATCTAATCCTCGATTCGGGAATTAGAAATACAATTATAACTGAATTACTTGCAGGCGATAAAATTTCACTCAATTATTCCGATGTGAAGGAATTAATGGGACTGGGCGGTGGAGATCATCTTGGTGCTTTAACAAGTAATTTTAATACGCTAAGAATTGGAAAATTAAAAATTCAACCAAAAACGGTTTATGTGTTGCAGGAGGATATTTTTAATCTTTCAAAGCACTCTGGTTCAAAGATTAACGGATTGATTGGGGTTGATTTTTTTGAAGAATATACAGTTGAAGTCGATTATTCTGCTCGTAGAATACGATTTTATGATAAAAATAAAGAGTTTCAATGTCCAAAAGATTACGAATCAATACCTTTAACTGTTGAAGCTCATAAAATGTTTATTGAATTGTCTGTTTTAGAATCAGATAGCACACAAAGAAATGCAAAAATGCTTATTGATACTGGTGCTGAGTTGAATGCATGGTTTCAGACTTTCAAGAGCGGTTCAATTCGTGTTCCCGAAAAAGGAATTCGTGGCACAATAGGACAAGGTTTAAATGGTGAAATTGTAGGCAAATTTGGACGATTACCTCAAATATGTTTTGGTAAATTTTGTTTGAAAAATCCAGTAGTTTCATTTCCCGATTCTGCAAGTATTGCTCAAATTGTTGGAAACTCCGACCGTGATGGAACTGTTGGTAGTCAGTTGTTAAGCAGATTCAACTACATAATTGATTATGGTAAAAAACTGTTTTATTTTAAGCCCAATGGAAATTTTTCTAACCCATTCAAATACAATGTAGCAGGAATTGAAATAACGCAAATAATACCATTTGTGCCTCAAACAGAAGTTTGGCTGGTATGGGAAAATTCACCGGCAGCCCGTGCGGGTGTAAAAGTTGGTGATCAGATTATAGAAATTAACGGACAGAAATCTTTTTTGCTCAAAATTGAAGAGATTAAATTTATGTTTGAAACTCCATCCAAAACTCCTCTAAACCTTGTTATCCAGCGCGATGGAGTTGAAATTCCATTAAGTATTGATATGAAAAGTCAATTGTAAAAACTCATTTGCAATAATAATCTATGTTTGGTGACTTAG
>JBMOHG010000722.1:0-1660 GCA_049317965.1 Paludibacter sp. | reverse complement strand
AGTCACAAAAATCATTGAGAAAAAGAATATATAAATATGTTTCATGATAATTTTAGCTTAAAAATTACAACTTCTTAGTCACACTACTACCCGACCTAACACCCGTAGGCATTTGAAATACCATTTCCTTCAAAATATCTTTATTACTAATTTTTACAGTAATTACTGACGGATTTTTTGTTTCGCAAAGCGGATTGGCCAGCGTTATTTGCCCTGAGTTTTCTTTCCACAAAATGGCACAGGGGGCATCCACCGTAATGGATTTTCCATCATTTAATTTAATTGTTCCTGCTTCGTAAAACATTATTTCTGTCACATTGAGCTTTGTATTTTTAACCGCCTGCACTTTTTCAGTATTGGAAATGATTGAAACAGGGATATTTTTTCCGTATTTTTTGGCTTCCGAAACGGATTCCATTCCGGGTTTTACGGCGTATGCGTAAGTTCCATTTTTGGGATTTATACCATGATTAATATTGGCACTAAACAAACTACTGTCGCAAGCCAACACAAAATTGGAGTTTGGTTCAAGGTTGAAATACCCAATTTTCCCATGCATTATCCAATCCACACTGGTTATCGATTTGGGTTCTTTTAATTTTGAAGTTTTTCCTTTTGCCGAATATTGAACTTCACCGCTTGCATTACATTGATTTAGTGTAGTGTACACCGAAGCTTTTCCTTTCGTTTGGTTGATTCCGGCACCCAAACACACAAATTCCTCATCGAAATAAAACCAAGATTTACAGGCTTGTAACCCCCTGCGGTCCAGTATCATGCCGCAAGCACCATAAGTGCTGTCGCTCACGCCACCGGCAAACGCATTGCCGTTGCCAGCAAATTCACCCCAGTTCGGAATTAGAAGTTTGGCGCTGTCCTGCTCAGCGGTAATTCCGGGAAATTGCCTATGGTTGAACCTCTTAAAATAACCGCTATTGTATTCGTTTCCAGTTACAAAAATATAATTGGTGCCGTTTCCAGAATAAAAATTGAATTCGCCGTCACCGTTTCCAGCTTCACTGCCCACTGTGCGGATGGACGACATGCGAGTGCTCACCATGTAATTTGGGCGACGGTTTATCATGTAGTCGAATCGCCAAAACATGCGGTTGCCGCTCAAACTATTTTCGCCAGTTATTCTGTTGCATGCTTTTTTTAATTCATCCTTTTTGCTGCAATTCAGTTTTTGTATTCTGTCTGTAAGACCTTTTATTTGAGCATAATACTGGCCCGAACTATTAAATCGACCCGAATTGTTTGGATCATAATTTTTGCTATAAAATATCCACTGAATACCGTTAATAAATAAATCCTGCAATAATTCTACCCCGGCTGTCTGGTATTTAGTTTCGTTGCAATACTCCAGATAATACATCACCGAGTTTACAAATTCTTTTCCATAATTGGTAAAATATAACTGTCTACCGCTGCCACAATGCTGTGCAAACAAATAATCGGGTTGAATTCCTTCAACGGATTGAAGGGTGAGTAATTCAGTCATTTTATTTTTAAAATCCATCATCTGACTGTCATTCTCTGTTAAAACACTTGCTGCCAGAGAACCAATAATTATGTCAGCTCCATTTGCACCTGTTAATCTGCCGGCATTAGAATTTTCGTAACTCCAACGCAGATATTTGATGGTTTTATCAAATAGCAC
>JBMOHG010000721.1:0-1662 GCA_049317965.1 Paludibacter sp. | reverse complement strand
CAAGACGAAAAGACCTATAAGATAAAAGTATACGAATATCCACGTCGAACACCTGAAGATGGTACTAAAATGTTGGCTTTTCTGAATACACTTTACTCGGATTCAGCCGAATGGAATGTGCGCAGAGCAGTTTTGAGAAAAGAAGTTCGCGAAAAATTGCAAATAGATTCGGCACTTGCCAAACGAGTCCAATCGAAACCGATACTTTCCAAAACTAGAAATTATGATGGCTATTCGGTGCAGAATTTTGCCATCGAGACTTTGCCCGGATTGTACGTAAACGGTTCAATTTATACTCCATTAAGCAAGGGAAAACATGCACTGATACTTTGCCCAAATGGACATTGGCCCGATGGACGATACAACGTTGACGAGCAAAATCGATTCGCGACATTAGCACGAATGGGTGCAACCTGTGTCAGCTATGATTTGTTCGGTTGGGGTGAATCTGAATTGCAGGTTACTTCCACAGCTCACCGCACTTCGGTGGCACACATTATTCAGATAATGAATGGCTTGTCAATTCTCGATTATATGCTTACCCGCAAAGACATTGACCCAAAACGTATTGGGGCAAATGGAGGTTCGGGCGGTGGTTCGCAGGTGGTTTTACTTGCAGCTCTCGATGACCGCTTTACAGCAGTTTGTCCTACAGTAAATCTGGCCTCACATTTCGATGGCGGTTGTCCATGCGAAAGCGGCATGCCTATACAATTAGCCGGAGGTGGAACATGCAATCCTGAATTACTGGCTACTTTTGCTCCGAAACCGGTTTGTATTATATCCGATGGTGGCGACTGGACAGCATCAGTGCCCGAACTAGAATATCCATATATACAACGGATTTACGGATTTTTCAATGCACAAAACAATTTTTTAAATGTGCACTTGCAAACAGAAAAGCATGATTTTGGCATCAACAAACGCAAAGCAGTTTACGACTTTTTTATCAAGACTTTTGGACTAAATGCACATAAGATGGACGAAAGCAAAGTGACCATTGAACCTAAAGAATCAATGTTCAGCTTTGGTGCGAAAGGCGAAAAAATGCCTGCCAATGCTTTACGTGAATTTGCTCAGGTAGAGAAATTTTTCAACAAAAAAGCAGATGCTAAAATACATTCAGATATTGACCTCGAAAAACGTGCTCAGCATTTTGTTGATTCACTTAAACTCAATGATAAGGAAAAAGAAATCCGTGTTTACAATGTGATAAAAACACACATGAAAGCTGTGCGCGATTGGCATAATAATCATCCTTACACTATCATTCCAAAAGGTATTAATCCAAGAACAGGAGAACAAATGACCGATGTGCATCGTGATGTGATTGCTTGTTCCGGCAAACCAAAATCAGTTCATGAAAATCTGATGTCCGGACTTCGAAAAGATCTGTCCGAAGAACAAGTGGAAAAAATACTTGATTTATATACCATTGGTAAATTTCAGTTTACGTTGAAAGGCTTCAAAGCCATTGTTCCCGATATGACTGAGAAAGAAGAGGCTTATGTGGTTCAGCAATTGCGTTTGGCGCGCGAAGAAGCTGTTGATTACAAAACAATGAAAGGTGAAATTTCAGCGATTTTTGAAATTTATAAGGATAAATGCGAAAAGTACTTTAACGAAAACGGTCGCAACTGGAAGCAGATGTACAAAACATAC
>JBMOHG010000720.1:0-1666 GCA_049317965.1 Paludibacter sp. | reverse complement strand
TATTCCACAATTGATTTCATAGCAGTCATTGTAGCACGCAATTCAGCTCCACAAACTTCAACTGAATGACTGCGAATAGCAGCATTGATTTTTACCAATTCGAAGTTATCAACGTGACCGGTTGCAGTTTCGTTAAAGTTTTTACCAATAATGTTGGTTTCTACTTTTTTCATAAAGTCAGCCAAAAGCGGTTTGCAAGCGTGGTCGAACAAATAGCAACCATACTCGGCAGTATCGGAAATTACACGGTTCATTTCGAACAATTTTTTGCGGGCAATGGTATTGGCAATTAGCGGAGTTTCGTGCAACGATTCGTAGTAAGCAGATGCAGGTTTCATACCAGAGTTTGTCATCATTTCGTAAGCTAATTCTACACCAGCTTTGATAAATGCAACCATCAATGTACCATTATCAAAATACTCTTGTTCGGTAATTTCTACATTTCCAGCTGGCGTTTTCTCAAAATCAGTTTCGCCTGTTGCTGCACGCCAAGTCAACAAGTTTTTGTCGCCCGCTGCCCAGTCTTCCATCATTGTTTTTGAGAAATCGCCTGACAAAATATCGTCGATATGTTTTTCGAACAATGGAGTCATAATTTCTTTCAACTCTTCGGCCAATTTATAGGCTTTGATTTTTGCCTGATTCGACAAACGATCCATCATGTGAGTGATACCACCAATTTTCAAGGCTTCGGTAGTTACTTCCCAACCGTATTGAACTAGTTTTGAAGCATATCCTTTGTCGATTCCTTTTTCAACCATTTTGTTGAAACAAAGAATAGAACCTGTTTGCAACACACCGCAAAGTATAGTTTGCTCGCCCATTAAATCCGATTTTACCTCAGCTACAAACGATGAGTGAAGTACACCAGCCTTATGACCACCTGTACCAACGCAATACGCTTTTGCAATTTCGAGACCATCACCATTAGGATCGTTATCCAAGTGAACAGCAATAAGTGTAGGTACACCAAAACCACGAAGGTATTCGGCACGTACTTCAGAAGCCGGCGATTTAGGAGCTACCATAATTACAGTTAAGTCCTTACGAATTTGAATTCCTTCTTCTACGATATTAAAACCATGAGAATAAGATAAACAAGCACCATTTTTCATTAACGGCATAATTTGATTTACAACCGGAGTATGATATTTATCGGGTGTTAAGTTCAAAACCAAATCACCTTTTGGAATCATGTTTTCGATAGTATCTACCTCGAAGTTGTTTTCCATTACATTTTGATAAGAAATTTGATTTTCATCAATTTCTACTTTACGCAGTGCATAAGCAATGTCAAGTCCGCTGTCGCGCATGTTTAGCCCTTGAGCCAAGCCTTGGGCACCGCATCCTACGATAACGATTTTTTTACCAATCAATTTTTTTACACCATCAGCGAATTCGCTGCTTTGCATAAAATCACATTTTCCTAATTCCTGTACTTTCAGGCGGTGAGGAAGTGAGCTGAAATAATTTGCCATTTTTTTTTGAATTTTAAGTCTAAAAAATAAACCACAATGCTTATAATTAGAACATTATTTAATAAATAGTTGTTTATTGTTTTTTTTGATAAATCAATATTCAATAATAATAAACGTAAATATGACTTACGATTTTGAATTTTGCAAATAATTGAGAAATCTGCATTAGTCTTGGTTCTTGAATCTTG
>JBMOHG010000719.1:0-1684 GCA_049317965.1 Paludibacter sp. | reverse complement strand
AATTACCAAAAATCTCACAACTTCTGAGGGTTCCAGCTTTTATGAATGCACCACCAGCCATTGATTTATTATTAGTTGTTGTTCTGCTGCAATTTTTAATGATGCAGTTAGAAACTACCGCACTTGCATGACTAATAGCGACTCCTGCCGATACAGCATTTTGCGTAAAACTAGCATCTCTACCGTTCTGGATAGTAAATCCATCCAATACTACTCGTTGTGCTATTTTAACAGCATTTGCTCCAGCTTGTGCGTCAACAATAGTGACATTACTCAATATGTTGCGTTGTGTTACATCAGTGCCAGTACTTGCAGCAGCATATCCACCAAACAATGATATTCCTGTACAGTCAACATGTGTTAAATCCAATGGAACTGTTGCAGCAGTTGCGCCCATATAAGTTCCGGCTTTTACATAAATATTATCATCCTGACTGGTGGCATTATTCGTTTTAGCCAAAGTAAGTGCTTCAGGAATCGTTTTCTTAGCCGTTTCCCAGCTTAAACCATCACCACTTGCACCAATAGCACTATCCACATAAAAATCGGTAGCATTTATTCCTAATGAGAATGTTGCACACGTAATAAAAAAAAGTAGTTTTTTCATAATAAAATGAATTTAATTGATTTTAAAAATAGATATTTTGTTTTTATATTTATTGTGACGAAAAAAATTTGAAAACTCCCTAAAGGCTACTGAAAAAACTTTTAATCCGACAAACTTCAAAATGTCGTAGACTTTTGAACATTTCTTAGGTAGTTGATGGCAGTTAAAGAAGAAAACGTTTTTAGTGTCTCGAAATACTCGACTACTAAAAGTTTAGAACAACAGCTAAAAGTTTGCTTTTACAAACTTTGAAACCCCGATCAGTTTTGAATTACTCCAAACGCTTATTGTATAAATGCCTTTTTCGAGATGACCTACCGAGCAGTTTATGGATTTATTATTCATCTCAAAATTGTGCTTATTTTCAACTACTTGTCCTAATAAGTTGGTAATCTGAATATCAATATTTTGTGAAATTTCATTGTCTATACGAATATTTAATTGGTCAATCACCGGATTTGGATACAGCGACAATGTTGGATTGTTTTCCACAATTTTTGATACTTTGGTAACATAATTATTATCCATCAATTGAAAATCAGTAAGTTTCATCAACCAATATGCAATAAACCAACTAGCTGTATGCTTGCTACATAGTCCAATGGCAGTCACTTTTGTTTTGTCGAAACCACCGGTGGTTAATCCAAACGAAGCATCGGTATTTGTCCACGAAACGGCAGTCAAATTGTTTGTAAATGTTGCTGGTGTTCCTGCTGTAGCACCCAAGCTGATATTGGCAGTTGACATAGCCCATTTACCATTCACATCGCGGGCAATAAAACGAATAAGCGATGATTTGGTCTTTTCCCAAGCAATGGTATAACTGTATTTTAGGTTTGAAATATCGATACCTTCGGCAGGCAATTCGGTGTAAATATGTCCACCCAGCACGCTTGAAGCTGCAATATGCACGCCACTACGTAATCCAAACGCTCCTCCTGTAATGTCTGCTATGGCTTTGTAGTAGCCCGTTCCAGGGTAAATTGGTTTCACTTCCCACACACGTCCGGCATCTACCGAAGTATAAGAAACTGGTTTTGCATTGGCAAAAGGGGCTATTACTAGCGCATTTTTATT
>JBMOHG010000718.1:0-1686 GCA_049317965.1 Paludibacter sp. | reverse complement strand
TTTCTTGAGGTGTAAAATCGCGTGTTCCTTTTGGAATAGAAGGTTTTTGCATAATCTGTTTATTTGTTTTTAATATCAAAACTTTCAATCATACGCTGTGCAACTGAACGTTGAACAATAGATTGAACACTTGTATTCATGTTTTTCATTTTGACAATATTATTAAAGGTGTAAAAACCATACTCTGAGACAAGTTTTCCAATTAACTCATCAGCAAATGAAGATGAAATAATATTAAGGTTTTCAAAATTTAAAGTTATTATTTTACCTGACTGTTTATTGATATTAATAACCTCGTTTCTGATTTTCTCTCCAGATTTACGTGTTCCAACACCCGATTCTTTACTTTTTAAATCAATTACTACATTTCCAAAATCATCTTCCATAGATTCAATTTTCATATTTACAGGTTCATAACCACCAAGAGCTTTAGAAATTGAAATTTCTTTATTATAATCTATTTGAAAATCGACAATACATCCATTGTTGTGAGGTAATTGCGGTGTATTTTCAAAACTGCGACAAATATTATTTGTTAAACTGTAAATAGCAGAATTTGAACTTATTGTCAATTTTCCAATATTTTCACTTACAATCTGGTGTAAACCCCACAATCCATTACCCTGACCAATTTTTTTATCACGGGTTACACCTTCTTTTACAGCCAGAGTTAGTGCTTCAATGGGGGATTTGGGCTTATGAACAGAATTTAAGAGTGATAAGTAAATTCCATTTCCCGAGTCATAAGCACAAAATGCAAAATGTTTAGTACGTTTGTGAACCTGCCCCATTACATATCCAAAAGTTTTTCCAGAATGCTGCAAAATATTATCCAGTACTTCATTTATCGACCACTCAAAACCATCTAAAACTCCCTTTTCACAAATTATAACTTGCGATAATTCTGAAACAAACGAATTAATCAATAAATAAATTTCATCTGCACTATCAAAACGCCAAACTTTATCCAAAGCTTTTTCGACAAGATGTTTGTTTTCAGAAACTTTAATTGGTTTTTCTATTGAAAGTTTTTGTAGATATTTTGATAAATTTATATATTCAAAACTGAACCCATTTGTTGTTAGTGTTTCAAGAATACCTGAAATTGGCGTACAAACATTTGGAAATGATGCTTTAGAACCTTCAAAATTCAGCACAAAATGCTTATCCTTTAAATCATAACTCTCATTAATAATTTCAATAAAATCAAAAATGACTTTAGGGTTTTTCAAATCGTGAAAATGAATTTCATTCCCTTTTTTTGAAATTAAGTTATCGTTTATTTTTGACATCGGGATAAAATTTCCTTCGGTTAATTATTTTCTGTTAGACTATTTATTATCAATTCAGTTGCACCGGTATTATTTTTTACATATTCACCAGCAATTTTTCCAGCTGTTGTATCTTTCAAAAGCCTATCTATTTGGGCTTCCAGTATTATATAATTCGAAATTGAAAAGGCTCCACCAATAGCAATCAAATCACGTGCTTCGCGAAATTTATGATAATTTGGCCCAAAAATAACAGGTACACCATAAACCGCCGCTTCTAAGGTATTATGAATACCAACACCAAAACCACCACCTATATACGCCACGTTGGCATAACGGTAAATTGACGAAAGAATACCA
The DNA here is from genome assembly GCA_049317965.1 of Paludibacter sp. GTDB lineage: Bacteria > Bacteroidota > Bacteroidia > Bacteroidales > Paludibacteraceae > Paludibacter. Next base: position 55 of record JBMOHG010000718.1, on the reverse strand, counting down.
ATAACATCAACAACCAAACAATTCGTATTTTTCAAATTGTCGGAATTAGCATCAG
>JBMOHG010000717.1:0-1689 GCA_049317965.1 Paludibacter sp. | reverse complement strand
AATTGATTTGAATGCCCGCTCTCTAAGCGATAAAGATGGAAATGGTATTGTTGAACCTTGGGAATTTACGAATGAGGCAATTATCAATACATCAAACCCGAACTTTAAATTTACGGGGTCTGGAATTACCAATGGCACTCGCCCTATTATTATTACTGGTACAGGTGGAGAACTCAATGGTGTTACAATATCAGACCTTAATTATCTCTCTTATGCAGGTCCTATCTGTGTGGGGCTAGCTTCAGGTACTCCAACAGCAGCGAATAATGTTTCGGGCAAAGAAGGTATTTTAAGATTATGTACCGTAAAAAGAATAAAAAGTGCTATTGGTATTGTTATGTCAACCAATAAATATTCGATAATTGACCGATGTTTAATTGAAAGCAATGTAGTAACTGCTAATAATTCGGGAGGTGCTGTTTATATGAATTTATGCGGTGGAAAAGTTACAGGATGTGAGATTCGTAATAATGCAGCTATGGGATCGTATGGAAGAGGTGCTGGAGTTTGGGCTACATCACTTAGTTCTACAAATATGGATGCAATTGTAGAAAATAGCGTAATTTATAATAATTATGCTGATGCTAACGGTAATGGTGCTGCTATTCGTGCAGATGCTCAAGCAGGTAAAAGAGGCATTCAAATAGTGAATTGTACTGTGGTGAATAATCAGACTGCTCCAACAGCCGGTACTGCAATTGGTTCTGTTGAACTGATATATAATGGCTTGCTTGCAAATTCAATTATTGTGGGAGATCCTTCGGCGGAGGTTCGTCCAAACAATGCCAATAATTATATCCTGAATAATATATACGGTGAATATGCAACAGGTGCGGCTACCTTAAATGGATCTGGAAATGTGACGGGTAAAGTTACATCTGATCTTGCATTTAAAAATCCAACATTATTTGCAGGGGTGATGATTCCAGATTATACCAGCTCGTATGATGCTGCAAAATACAATGCTATCAGACAAGCAAACTTTCTGATTACTTCAGCTAGCTCACCGGCTGTTCTAACTGCAGGTGTAAGTACGCTGGGTACAAGCTATACAGTTTCAACCACTACAACAAGTATCTCAGCAACAGTTCCTTCTTTTGATGCTTATAATGTATCAAGATCGGGAAATATCACCATTGGAGCATATCAATTCGATAACGTAGCTCCAACTGTTCAGATAACTTCAGCAACAAGCACAACTACAGCATCAAATCCGATACCTGTCATCATTACCTTCAGTGAAAATGTAACCGGTTTTGATGTGACAGATTTAGTTGTAACTAATGGTGCTGCCGGAAGCTTTGTAGCAGTTAGTCCAACAGTTTATACTGCCAATATAACTCCAGCAAACTATGGAATAGTAAAAGTTGATGTTGCGCAAGCTTCAGCCACCGATGGTAGTGGAAATGGAAATGTGGCTGCAACTCAGTTTACACGTACTTATTCTAATACAACCGATTTGAATAAAATTTCTGCCTCTAATATATATGTTTCTTCTAACGATGAAATAGTTATTGAAGAAGTATTAGGCAAAATGGTTTCAGTGTATTCGGTTACCGGAGCTTTATTGCATTCAATTTTTGCAAAAGATAATACACTTTCCATACCGGCATCAAAAGGAATTTATATCGTATCTATAGGAAGTCAGAAATCAAAGGTGATTGTAAGATAGAATTTAATAATTACACC
>JBMOHG010000716.1:0-1691 GCA_049317965.1 Paludibacter sp. | reverse complement strand
CGAGACTCATTTTTTCTCTGTCATATTCGAATCGGAAATAGGTATTTGGGCTTTTGTATACATAAGAATTGTGAGACTCATTTTTTGATTTAACTGACACTTGGTATCTGTCCGACATAAATTGATTTTCGGACAAGGCTGGATAAACCTCAATTTTATTCTGTGCGCCCTTAGCACAAATACTTGAAATTGAAGACAGCAAAATAAGTAAGCTCAAAAGAGTTGAAAATTTATTAGTCATTGTATTATATATTTTTTAAGTTGTTTTGAAATTATGATGCAAGTTACTTTTTAATAAACATTCCGCTACTACCATTATCCATTTTAGCAATATAAACACCTGTTAAAAAGTTACTTATATCAATAATATTGTCATTCTCAATCAGATTTCTTTCCATCATTTTTTGTCCAAATGTATTGAATATTGAAATGTGGGAATTGTGTTCGGACGAAGAAATTGCAAGTTCGCTATTGGAAGAATTCAGACGTAATTTCATGCTATTTTTAAATGAAATAGGTGAATTTATATCAGTATTTTGTCCGGTTGTGTATTGGAAGTTTGAAGTATTACCCGCTAAAGAAATATAAGCAGACGCATTTTCAGAGGTAATTAAAGCGCCTTTAATCGTTAAATTTTCAAATGTTACATTTTTGATTTCACCAGTGCTTGTAGTTGTAACATTACCATTTCCATTGAAGTAACTTATCCTTGCAGGTAATCCAGCCACAGAAATATTCCGAAATGTAAGTCCATCAACCGAGCCAAGACCCTTATTAAATGCTGTATTATTTACAAATCCCGGATCAGTTTGTTTTATATCCAATCCAAATAACATATAAGGTTTAACCTCTATGCGGACATTTTCAATTAATACGTTTTTGTACGTTGCTCCATTGCTGTTTTTGAGATTCATAAATGCCTGTACAGTACCATCAGATGTCGTTTTCGAACCTCTGTCTATTCCAATAACATCAAGTCCTGAAACTGTAGGGCTAATACCTTGCTCAATACTATTCCATCCCATCATAATAGTCGAACCGGTCATTTGTTGCCAAACCGTATTGTCTCTGTAAACAAGGCCTGAATAAATCGGTTTCAAAGCATCATCGTTAATTTTGATAAAACAGTTTGTTACCGTTGAGTTTGGCCCTATCACACCACAATCAGAATTTGATGCCCAACTCAACATTTTTACATTGCTGATAACACAGTTTTTATCATAGCTAATTATTCCCTGAAAACCTGCGGGAGCTGTGGCTATAATAATTCCTTCGACGTTTAATGTTCCACGATATGCATCAATCATACCTCCATAGCCGGAATTTCCTGCAATATCAATACCTGATAAAATGCCACGACCACGAACGGTAGTTGTACCGGCTGTGCCTTTTGTTTTAAAAGCACCTTTTACAAAAGCACCTCCTGCAAGATAAATCGTTTTTCCAACGGGAATATTTTGCATTGTTCCACCACTATAGCCAACATCATAAATACCCGGTCCATAATAAATTACATTTGGATTGGAGGGTAGTGGAACATTTACTTCGAGCGGATTAGCAAAAACAAATAATGGATTACGTTTTTCACCGTCTATTTCCACATAAAAATTGGCTGCTGCACTCAGTGGAATTGAAATGGTATTGCCACTAAAAGTAGCGTTAATTTTTTTTGATAACGGACGAACGACTAC
>JBMOHG010000715.1:0-1697 GCA_049317965.1 Paludibacter sp. | reverse complement strand
GTTTCACCCAATTTTATGGTTGCCATCAATTGTTGCATTGTTTTTTGCATACCATCAACCGAACCATCCAAAAATATAACATTTCCTTTTCCTTGTTCCGAAAAATGTTTAATTGCTTCTGTCCACATGGAGAAAAGCAGATATGATGCATCAAGATCAGCATCAGTCATTTCCTTTGCTGCCTGTGCCATACCTTTGGCTACTTCCTGGCGGAATAAAGCAATACCTTGTCCACGTTGCATGGCAGCTTCTTTTTCGGCTAATGCAGAAATTTTAATTGCATTTCCTTCGGCTTCAGCAGCTTTTGTTCTGGTAATCAATAAAGCCTGACCTTCATTTTCTGCCGCTGCTTTCAGGTTATTCGAAGCTACAACTCTCGACATAGATTTGATAATTTCTTCGTCGAATGTAATGTCATTTAATTGAATATCAATCATGTGATAGCCCCAAGCTTCCAAGGTTGTATCCAGATGCATTTTCACTTCCTGAATAATTTCAGTTCGAAGTCCCAAAATTTCGGCTTGTTTTTTAGTTGCAACAAAACTACGAATTGTACCTTCGATGGTACGAATAAGTGCCTGCATAAAACTACGTTCGTCGACAAATTTAAATGCTACATTGTTAATCATTTCTTCCGACTGATTCAGCACTGAATAAAGCAACATGGCTTTGAAATAAACATTGGCCTGATCTTGAGATACAGCTTGAAACTCCAATTCAGCAGAACGATTTTGAATAGAAATACGTTTGTAAATAACTTCAATCAACGGAATTCGGAAATTCAGACCCGGAGGCATGATACGACGATACTTACCAAAAATGGTAATAACTGCTACATTGCCCTGATTTACAGTGACAAATCCTGAAAGAATAATAATGAGCACTAACGCTCCAATAACGATAATAGGAATTGATTCCATTTTGATAAAAATTTAAGTTTGTAATTATGTTGAATTAAAAAAGAAATTTCAATGAGAATATAATCAAGTTTTACTTTCCATTCAGTTTTTATTTTTTTTCTCCCACTCGAGCATGGCTTTTTTACATTCCAATCCCCAGCGGAAACCTCCCAAGCTTCCATCAGTTCTGATAACTCTATGACAAGGAATGAGATAGGCAATCGGATTAGCGCCGATAGCTGTCCCAACTGCTCTATGAGCTTTCGGACGACCAATCATTTCGGCTATTTGTGCATAAGTTGAAGTTTTTCCAACAGGAATTCTTTGTAATGCCTGCCAGATAGAAATTTGGAAATCAGTACCAATGGGAATTAATTTGGGCTTTTCTCCTTTTTCAAAAATCCGAGTAACAAAACCTGCCACCTTTTCGTCGTCGCGAATAAAATTTGATGCCGGAAATCGTCTGTCTAAATCATTAAAGCCACTTTCTCTGGTTTCAGGAAAAGTAAGCGAAAAAATGCCATCGTTGGAAAAGGCCATGCAACATTCACCAAATGCTGTATTACAAAAACCATAAGTAAGTGTTGAGAATGGAGGCAAATAATTCATAATTAAGAATTCATATTTATGATGAATATTAATCGCACGAAATAAATTATTCTAAAAAATAAGTTTTTTCATGTCATTTCTTGAAAAATTGGAGACAAAATATGAGACAAAAAATAAGTCTTGTATATTTGCGGTAAATTTACGCATAATTATCTTTCATTGTTATAATAATGGAAAAAATAAATTCTC
>JBMOHG010000714.1:0-1698 GCA_049317965.1 Paludibacter sp. | reverse complement strand
GAAGAAACAGAACGTTTTGCCGGTAGCTTGGGCGACCCTGCTCGTATGGTGGCAAACTTTGCCGGAGTTGTAGTTGGTAATGATGCCCGAAACGACATTGTTATTCGTGGCAACTCCCCTATGGGTTTACTGTGGCGCATCGAAGGGGTGGATGTGCCCAATCCAAATCATTTTGGATCTCAAGGATCAACCGGAGGACCTGTAAGTATGCTCAACAATAATTTATTGGCCAATTCCGACTTTATGACTAGTGCTTTTCCTGCTGAATACGGTAATGCTATGTCGGGCGTTTTCGATTTGAATCTTCGTTCAGGGAACAAAGAAAAATTTGAATTTACAGGTCAGGTTGGCTTTAATGGTTTTGAAGCCGCCATCGAAGGACCGATAAAAATTGGTAAGTTTATCAAAAGCGGTTCGTTTATAGCAGATTATCGATATTCCACCATGGATTTGGTAAGCAAAATGGGTATGGATATGGGAACAGGAACTGCTATACCCGAATATCAGGATTTATCTGTAATTGTTGATTTGCCTACCTCGAAAATTGGTCGTTTTAAGTTTGTTGGGCTTTATGGGAAAAGTTTTATCAGCATGGGACGAAATTTTAATATCGACGAAACTACTTCTCACAATCAAATAGGCTATGCAACCGATTTTGGTGCCGGATTAAATGTTAGTTTGCTCACACACACTTTAATGTTAAGCGAGAAAACAAAACTTAAAACATCATTTTCGTACCAAAACTCAAGTTCAACTACTCAAAACGATACGATTGATTATAGCAATAAACGGTTTTTTGAAAACTATGCAGGAAAGTTGAATGAGGATAAAATGACTGCTTCCATACAATTGAAACACAAGTTTAGCGCAAAAAACAATATTACTGCCGGGTTTTCGGCCAATCGGTTTATAACCTCTTTCAACGATTCTGCATGGATTAAAACTTGGTCGAAAAGGGTCACATTGACCAATGTTGATAATGAACCATCTACTTTGTATAAAGCGCATGTAAACTGGCAACATAAATTTTCTGATGTTCTTACGCTGAATTCAGGATTACATTATCAACTTTATGATTTGAACAATGAAAGTGCTTTGGAACCACGTCTGGGTTTGCAATGGCATGCTGCTAACAACCACACCTTTAGCATTGGTTATGGGTTGCATAGTCAAATTCAGCCACGCTCAGTATATTTTGATAAAGATTACAACGAACTTACAGGCATTTACTCCGAAAATAATAGAAATGTGAAATTTACCCGCTCCAACCATTTTGTTTTAGGTTACGACTGGAATATCGCTAAAAACTTTCGAATTAAATCCGAAGCTTATTATCAGGGAATTTTCAATGCACCTGTTTCGAAAGTTGATGGCGAGTTTTCGATGCTAAATGCTGGTAGTGGTTACTATATAGCCGAACCCGATAGCTTGGTAAACACCGGCAAAGGACGCAATTACGGTGTGGAATTGACTATTGAAAAGTTTTTGAGTGATGGCTATTATGGTTTAATGACCGTTTCGCTTTACGATTCAAAATACAAAGGCTACGATAATACATGGCGAAATACGGCTTTTAATTCTAATTTTGCAATCAATTTATTGGCCGGTTACGAAATTAAAATTGGCAAAAAGAACTATTTGACATTTGATGCCCGCACAGTTTGGTCGGGTGGAATGCGCTTTATTCCGATTGATTTG
>JBMOHG010000713.1:0-1705 GCA_049317965.1 Paludibacter sp. | reverse complement strand
TTAAAAACACATTAACATTAAAAATATCTGCTCAGACTTTTCGGAGTGGACTCAAGATTTGTAGATTTGAAATTTGGGAATTTGAAGATTTGATGATTTGATGATAACTGTGTCTGGAATCCGCCAGCTGGCGGAGGCAGGGGGACAGGAAATAATCTATTAGCACCGAATGAAATTAATCATTCGGTGCTTTTTTTGTATAAACGGTGATAATTAAAACTTCAAATGCATAATTATTTGTCTTGAAATCAACGAAAAAATCAAAATAATATCAAATATATTTAAATCTAAATAATTGAAATACAGCACTATAAATAATCTTAAGTTAATATATTCTCATTTAAGTAGAAAAAATAAAATATTTTTGTATTTTAGCAAAATATTTCCTTTCAAATTTCGATTAAAAACCCAAATTAGAAATAAATGAAAGAGATTCAAAATCAAGTAACTACACTTATTGCATCTGATTTTCTCGAAAATTGCATAGTTTAAAATAAAATGTGTTAAAATTAAACGAAGTTGAATTAATTAAATCAATTATTTCGTCAAGCGAATGATTTTAATTGCCTCATTAGATGTAACATACTTCCAGATAAATAAAATAGAATCAAATGAAAGCTGCTCTTATAGAATTAATTGACTTTGAGAAAGTAAACATTTTGCTCGAAGGTTTCAACAAAACAACAGGTTTTGTAACTGCTATATTAGATCTGGATGGAAATGTTTTGTCCAAATCGGGGTGGAGGCAAATGTGTACTGATTTTCATCGCATCAATCCCGAAACATCAAAAAAGTGCGCTATAAGTGATACGGAATTAGCCAATAATATAGCCGATGGTAAGAAATATCATTTCTACAAATGCTTAAACGGATTGGTCGATGTGGCCGTTCCTATTGTAATAAATGGAGAACATATTGCCAATCTTTTTTCCGGTCAATTCTTTTTTGAAGAACCCGATCATACGTTTTTTAAAAAGCAAGCTGAAAAATATGGGTTTGATGAAAAAAAATATATGGAAGCACTCGCAAAAGTGCCTGTAGTTACGAAAGAAAAAGTTGAGGATGCAATGGACTTTCTGCTTAACATGACCCAATTAATAAGCGAAAGTACATTCCAGAGATTGGAACAAACGATACTTAACAAGGCACTAAAACAAAGCGAAGATCGTTTCCAACTGCTATTCAACAAAGCCCCATTGGGTTATCAATCGTTGGATATTGATGGACATTTTATTGAAGTAAACCAACAATGGTTGGATACGCTTGGTTATGAACGCGATGAGGTAATCGGAAAGTGGTTTGGCGATTTTCTCACTCCCATGTATCAGGAAGGTTTCCGTAAGCGATTCCCCATTTTTAAAGCGCAAGGTCATATTCACAGCGAGTTTGAAATGGTTCATAAAAATGGATCTATCCTATTTATTGCTTTCGATGGACGCATTGGGAATGATACAGATGGAAATTTTATGCAAACACATTGTATTTTACAGGATATTACCGAAAGTAAACGCGTAAAAGAAGCCTTGCTTGAAGCCGAATGGAAGTTTAAAGCCTTGTTCGAATTTGGACCCATTGGAGTAGCGTATCACCGTATGATTTATGACGAATCAGGAAAACCTTTCGATTATTATTTTATTGATGCCAATGCCTGTTATAACGAATTAACGGGTATGAGTCCGAAAGGGATGACTGTGCGCCAAGCATT
>JBMOHG010000712.1:0-1705 GCA_049317965.1 Paludibacter sp. | reverse complement strand
TGCAAATTTGAAAATTTAAGACAAACATTTCAATCTTCAAATTCTTTAAACACGATCCTCTGCCCCACTCTAACTTTTCAAAAATGGAAAGGTAGAAAAAGAGATTCCAGATGCAATCTTTGAATTTAACACGAAACACAAAACATGAAACATCAAACACAAATCTCTTCAAACAATTAAACAAAAAATTATATGATTTGGAATAAAGAAATTGAATGCATGACAAGCAATGAAATGAAAACATTGCAGAGTGAGCGATTGATACAATTGGTTCATCATGTTTACAATAATGTGGCATTTTATCGTAACCGCATGGACGAAATGGGAGTAAAACCAACTGATATTAAGTCGATTGAAGATATTACAAAATTGCCATTTACATATAAAACAGATTTGCGCGATCATTATCCGTTCGATTTATTTGCAGTTCCAATGAAAGAAATTGTGCGGGTTCATGCTTCAAGTGGAACTACCGGAAAGCCAACCACGGTTGGTTATACAAAAAATGACATTGAAAATTGGCGAGAAGTGGTTGCACGTTGTCTGGCTACATGTGGAATTGAATCGGATGATATAATGCAGGTTTCGTATGGTTATGGACTATTTACCGGTGGTCTGGGCGTACATTATGGTGCTGAGAATATTGGTTGTACGGTAATTCCAATTTCCGGTGGTAACACGCGTCGTCAATTACAACTTATGTCCGATTTTGGTTCATCCGTATTGGCATGTACACCTTCGTATGCACTTCATTTGGCCGATGCATTAACTGAAAATGGTTATTCTTTGGCCGATATGAAATTAAAAATCGGTGTTTTTGGTGCTGAACCATGGACAGAAAATATGCGTATTGAGCTTGAGAAAAAATGGGGTATTAAAGCTTTTGATATTTATGGTTTGAGCGAAATAATGGGTCCTGGTGTTGCCAATGATTGTGAATTTCACTCAGGATTACACATTCAGGAAGATCATTTTTACCCCGAAATTGTACATCCCGATACAAAAGAGCCACTTGCTGATGGTACAGAAGGTGAATTGATTTTTACCACTCTTACCAAAGAGGGAATTCCATTGTTGCGATACAATACGCGTGACCTTTCGACTCTTAACAGGGAAACTTGCCAATGTGGACGAACATTGGTGCGAATGAAAAAAATTACCGGTCGTAGCGATGATATGTTGATTATTCGTGGTGTCAATCTATTTCCTTCGCAAATAGAACATGTTTTGCTCGAAATGGGTGAAACCAGCGCTCATTATATGTTGTATGTGGATAGAGAAAATAATCTCGACACGTTGGAATTGCAGGTTGAACTTGACGAAAACAAACTTACTGATACAATTCGTGACCTTCAAAACCTTTCAAAGAAAATTTCACATGCCCTGAATAGCGCCATCGGACTAAGTGTAAAAGTAACTTTGGTAGAGCCAAAAACAATAGCACGAAGCGAAGGAAAAGCAGTAAGAGTAATTGATAAACGAAAGAAATAAACACTGAATATTGATGCAGTAAGCATTTCAAAGTAATTGGAACTATTAAATGTACCGTTTAATAGTATTAATAGTGTTCGATAAAAGTTTGAAGCATTCTTGCAAAACTCTATTACATCTATCTTTCCACGAAATTAAGTTATTTGGGACTTACTTTTTGCACTTCCGCCTCTTTCCGCCTTGGAGAAAAAGCGTGAAAAAAATTATCGAAGTG
>JBMOHG010000711.1:0-1707 GCA_049317965.1 Paludibacter sp. | reverse complement strand
CATCATTGCCTTTCAGGTACTGAATATTCTCAAACTTCACACCGTCAATCGAACCTCCACCAGAGCCCCACTTATTGGCAGGCAACAGTTCCATCCAAATCAAGTTTTCGTAAACCGATTCTATCCGAATGTTTTTATAAACAATGTCCGAAATTTTAGAATTACCAACGTGATGCATAGAAATGGCAGCTCGTTTAAATTTGGTCGCTGACGTTTCCTTGCGAATAATATCAATGTTTTCGTAGCGAATGTTCCTTATAAATTCTCCATCCAATTCCCAACCAGTTTCCAATGCATTTCCTTGTTTTCCGCTCCAAAACACAGAATTCTTAATAGTTACATTTTCAACATTCCCCGAATATTTAAACTTCTTCGTTTTAAGGGTAATGCAATCATCTTCATTTCGGATAAACACATCGTCAACCAATACATTGGAAGTTGCCAACAAATCTATGCCATCAGAAAAGACTTCGGAGGATAGTATTTTGGTATTCTTAATGGTCAGGTATTTACATTCAAAAAATGAGCTAGACCAACCATTTCGGCTAAGAATGATTGGACCATTAATTTCTATGCCACCCACATAATTAAACCTGATACCATGTTTTGAAATGCGCCCGTCAATCACACCATAGCCCAGAATCTTAACGTTCTTGACATTTTCCCCGAAAATATCGCCTTTCAATACTGCACCATCTTCCAGAAAAAGCGTAACATTATCTTCCTTAATACTGAATTTATCAATCTGATGAACGCCTTTTTTGAAACGTATCGTGTTCTTAGGTAAATCTTTCCATTCTTTTGGGTGAGGTGGATTGACGAACAAATAAACCGGTTTGGTATAATCCTCATTGACGGTGACAGCCACTTTACATGGCGTTACTCCTATCAACCGAATATGATTTCCTTCAATTTTATATTGAATATTGCGAATCGCTGGTTTGATTTCAACACTGGAAATGACAGCCACGTCGGTATTCAGAACTATGTTGGTGGGTGCATCCACGGTTAGCTGCACAAATTTTCCCAACGCCATGGTGTCGGTTTCAAAATCAATGCCTTCTTTTAGCATTTTATTGGCTGCGTGTAGTTGAAAAGCGCTTAATACAAATAGTAAAATCAGGGTAGTTGCTTGTTTTTTCATTCTATAATTTATTTTTTATCAATGGTTTGAAATCTAATTGCTAAACATTGTTCAACGAACTGTTTATTATCGATTTACCAATCATCCGTTCGAAATGGAAATGCAGGTAATCCTGTTCCGTTGGAAAAAGAAGATTCTGGAGCACTTCCCCAGGCATACCGAACCGCAATAGGTTTTGAAATTCCTGCTGCTGAAACTTCTACTTTATTGCCCTTGATGACAGCAATGGCAGGAACAAAAGTTTTATCATCGCCTGCTATTGAAAAACCTTTCAACTCTGCATCAGTGGCAACTAAGCCACCATCGGTAAAATTAAAGGATAGAGTGGCTATATTACCCGTCACTTTCAATTTTGCAAATCGTGGTCCACTGCAAATAACTTTCTCAGAATAAACCTTGCTTCGAGCCAGCAATGCCAATCGTTCACCAACCGGTCGTTTGTTCTTAGGATGAATATCTTCAGCTTCGCCTACATCGAGCGTGCAGACCAAATCTGTATTCTTAACTTTTTCGCAAATCTTCATTTGTGCTTCCCTTATCAGGGGATTTGTTCCTTTGAAAGG
>JBMOHG010000710.1:0-1716 GCA_049317965.1 Paludibacter sp. | reverse complement strand
TCAGGAACCATACATACATTGTGTGCTTCATTTCCGACGGATAGAAACCATGTTCGATGGTCTTCGATGGTCCGACATTAAACGGTATGGTATAGAAATTACACACAAAATTGGTCGCACCCGAGTGGAAAATTTATTGATTAATGACCCTCGCCGTGCCATTCAAATTCCACAGGAAGTAATTGGAGCAGGTATGGATGAAAATCCAACTATTAATACAAATGTAAGTAACACTGATGTTCTTGCTCAATAATGTTTTGAAAAAGAGATAAATATGAGAAATATATTTTTAAAATTGCTTTTTGTAAGTTTTGTTTCAGCAACCTTATATTCATGCTCAAAAGAGCCTGATTTGGGACAGACAATTTTTGACACCAACGATATATTAGACCCAAATTCTGGAACCTACACATTCGATCAATGGTTATTTACTGAGTTCTTAACGCCTTATAATATCGATTTTAGGTACAAGATGCAGGATGTTGGTTCGGATATGACTTATAATCTGGTACCTGCTACGTTGCCAAAATCAATTGAAATGGCAAAGTTGTTGAAATATCTATGGTTCGATGTATATGCAAAAGTGGGTGGTGTAGATTTTATTAAGGATAATGCTCCCCGCATTATTCATCTCATTGGTTCTCCGGCTTACAACCCTATTTCGCAAACCATGACGCTGGGTACTGCCGAAGGTGGAATAAAGGTAACACTTTATCGATGCAACGATATGGATCCAACTAAAGTACCCGAACTCAACGAGTTTTATTTTAAAATAATACACCATGAGTTTATGCACATTTTACATCAAAAAAAGATGTATCCTATTGAATTTGCTCAAATTTCAAAAGGAAATTATAATCCACTTGGCTGGCAATCGCGTACTACCTCTGCAGCTGCTTCTCTGGGTTTTGTTTCGCCTTATGGTGGCAGCCAGGAGCGCGAAGATTTCGTTGAAATAATTGCCAATTATTTAGTAAAATCTGATGCCGACTGGAATACAATTCTCGAATTAAGCTCAGCTCCGGGTTTGGATATTTATGGAAAAACATTGCCCGATGATGGCATTGATGGAAGAGCGGTAATACTTCAAAAAGTAAAGATTGCATCGACTTGGCTCAAAACGGCATGGGGAATTGATCTTGATGCATTAAGAACCGAAATTATGCTCCGCGAACAAAACATTGACACAATATTAAAATAATTTATCAATGAGAAAAATTATATATTTCCACATCTTAGCATTTACAGCTTTTATTTTTAATGCATGTTCACCCGAACAAGCAGATATTTTCGCATCTTCTTCGGCAGAGCGTATGAATAATGCAATGATAGACAATCAGACAATACTCACAAGTGCTGAAAATGGTTGGGCAATGCAGTATTTTCCTACAGATGAGAAACCGGGATATACTTTTTTAATGAAATTCGGGTCTAATAAATTTGTAACCATAGCTGGTAAAAATGAATTTACCATTAAAAATGAACTACAAAAGGACAGTAGCTTATATCAACTAATTGCCGATAACGGGCCTGTTCTCACCTTTAATAGTTATAACAATATATTGCATACTTTCTCCAATCCTCAAAATCCTAACGGATATGGATTGGAAGGTGATTATGAGTTTATGATTTTGAAAAGTTCGGAAAATGAGTTAGAATTAAAAGGGAAGAAAAGAGGCGTGAAAATAATCATGACAAAAATTCCTGTTACTTTGA
>JBMOHG010000709.1:0-1721 GCA_049317965.1 Paludibacter sp. | reverse complement strand
TTCTTCGTCAAAAACCACGGCTACTTTTCCGCATTTACCTTCGGCCATTAGTGAATAGGCTTCAGAAGCTTTGTCGAGTGTAAAGCGGTGTGTAACCAAATCTTCAGGATGAATACCCCAGCGAACTATACGTTCAACGAGTTCTTCCATACGCCAAATAGCAGTCACCCAAGACCCATAAATTGTTTTTTGATCGTGAATAATATCCGGACTTGGATTGAATTCAACTGTTCCGCCCTCGCCAATCATCACCATTTTTCCCCATTGACGAGTAGCACGGATGCAAAGCTGACGACCCGAAGTGTGACCTGAACAATCAACAGTTTTTTCATATCCCAGCCCTTTGGTTACTGCCATTACTTTTTCCATGGTATCAGCACCTGAAACAAATACTTCGTCGACTAGCCCAAGGTCTTTAGCAATTTGACAACGCTCAGGAACGGTATCGACACCAACCAACTTTTGTGCACCCATAGCTTTTGCAAGCATTAGAGCAGCCAACCCAACAGGTCCAAGACCAGTTACAAGCACTGCATCATTTCCACTTATGCCAATTTTTTCCAATCCTTCGTAAACTGTACCAAAACCACAGGCAATTTGAGCACCATCAGTATAGGTCAATTCGTCTGGTAATAATACGAGATCTTTTTCTTCAGCAATCATGTATTCGGCCATTCCACCATCACGTTGCCAACCATAAGCAGCACGCGATTCGCTTTTACACGAAATCATGTAACCACGACGGCAATCGTTACAACATCCACAACCCGAAATGTGATATACAACTACTCTATCCCCTTGTTTGAATCGTTTCATACCGGGGCCACATGCAATTACCTGACCAGATGGCTCATGACCACAAATTTTGTTTTGATAACCTTCAGGTCCTTTTCCCAGATGTTCGCGGTAGATGGCGCGGATATCGCTACCACAAATAGTAGATGATTTTACTTTCAGCAGAACTTCTCCATGTCCGGGCGTCGGGAATTCTACATCTTTGAAAACTACGGTGCTGTTTCCCGGTAAATATGCAGCTTTTGATTTAAATGACATTGTTATATTTTTTAGTTGATTAGTTTAATCATTGATTGGTTGATTAGTTAATTGGTTCATCAGTTAGTAAAAACTATTGCATTAATTTACTAATTAACCAATGAACAAATTAACTATACCCTAACACTCAGCATGGAGTAACACCCTTCTTTAGTAAGATATTTCCATATTTTGCAGTTTCTCCGGTCATTACTACTGCAAAACAAGTTTTAGCCCGGTCGTAAAATGCAAAACGATCAATACGTTCAATCGCTGGAACATTCGGATTAGAAATATGAATACTTTTTAAGTACGATTCTTCAACCTTTGGATCGAGTTGATCGCCTGGTACAGCGGCCATCATTGCTAATGGGTGTGGCACATAAGCATCAAGTTCGAATAATGGCAAAATTGCGGCTAATAATTCAGGTATGCGAAGTCCATCAGCGCGTAAAACTCTATCGTTGAATGACTCGCCGGGAAAATGAGCATCGGCAAGAATAATTTCGTCGCCGTGACCCATACGTGCCAAAACTGCTAACAGTTCTGGACTTACTAGAGGTGAAATTCCTTTTAACATGATAATTTGATTTTAGAATGTATATAATTTGAAAAATAACAGTTTAAATAAATTTAGCACACGTGTGCAGATACAAGGAAAAAATATATTGAATTAAATATTTGGCAAT
>JBMOHG010000708.1:0-1726 GCA_049317965.1 Paludibacter sp. | reverse complement strand
AAAAACAAAAAGCCAAATAAAAAGTAAAACAAAAAGTAAAAACCAACAACTTAAAACCCAAAAACTATGGACAAGCAGTACAACGAAGATGGTTTTATCCCCAAGCATGGTGGTTACGAGCGTTTGATTACTTACCAGAAGTCGGAAATAATTTTTGATGGAACTTTCTATTTTGCGCACAAATACCTTAACCGTTTCGACCGAACGATAGACCAAATGGTGCAGTCGGCACGGTCGTGCAAACAAAATATTGTGGAGGCAAGTATGGCTTCGGGCACTTCCAAAGTAACCGAAATAACACTTACCAATGTTGCCCGTGCGTCCTTAGAGGAGGTAAAAAAGGATTTTGAAGATTACATCAGAACACGTCATTTGAAGTTTTGGGATAAGAAACATCCCTACTATGCCGAACTTACAAAAAAGCACAAAACTCCCAATGCCAATTATGAAACTTACCGTAAAGGAATTGAAAGCCCCGATGTGGAGGTTTCGGCTAATGTTTTGCTGAGTTTGATAAATGTGACGGGATATTTATTGGCTCAACAAATGAAAACTTTGGAAAAGCAATTTCTGGAAGAAGGTGGATTAAAGGAACGAATGACACAGGCAAGAATTGACGTTCGTCGAAAAAAAGCTCAAGAGGAGGAAAATCAAAGGCCAACATCAAATAGTATAGCCGGAAGTGAAACAATTACAAAAGACTTGGTAATCAAAATGGTGGAGTGGGATAAAGAACGTAAAACCCTTGAACATTGGCAGTGGAACACGATGAAATTAATCACTGAGGGAAAATATCCTTTGGAGGGAAAATATATTTATGCTTGTTTGATGAATTTAGCGGTGCTGAAAAAGGCCGGATTTAAAGAATAATATAAAAACCCTTACATCTCTGACCATTCCCGATATTAGTTTCAATAGTTTTTTAAAAGATAGTTGTTGAATAGTAGAGGTTTCCTATAAAACTTTCAATTGATCACACAAGAAATTTTCCAAAACTCCCCGGTTCGGCATATCTTCTTTCGTTGTCGAGCAGGATGATGAATCCGACCAATGGTGGAAAAGTAACAGCTTTGCAAATAAAGCAAAAAGTTCATGGCGATTTTTCTGATAAATTGTAACAAAACCTTTTATTTTCCCGTCATTTTTTGTAAATTTGCAACTCAAAAAAACAAATCTATTTATTACTGCTGTTGAATGTCAATGTCAATGTCAATTTGTTTAACTCTGAAATTAATCTCAAGTTCAAAATAGTTTTTATCAATTGTTTTCAATACTAATACTAAAAAATAGCACCATGACCATCCGCCAACTTTCTGTTTTTCTTGAAAATAAAACCGGTCATCTGAATCAGGTTTTATCGGTCTTGTCCAAAAACGATATCAATATTGTAGCTTTAACCGTTGCTGATTCAAGTGATTATGGTATAATGCGCGCCATAGTTTCAGATCCCGAAAAGGCATTAAAAGCACTTCGTGAAGAACATTTTACGGTTCGTGTTCACGATATTCTCTCACTCGAAATGGATGCTGCACCGGGTTCAATGTCGCACATCCTCGACTTATTCACTGCTGCTGATATCTGTATTGAATATGTATATGCTTTTAGTTTTGGCAGTAAATCAATTTTAATTGTAAGAACTGATAATAGTGAAAAAGCCATACAAGTTATTAACGATAACAACCTGAAAACAATTAGCGAAGGTGAGTTAAAGTAATTTGAAGATTTG
>JBMOHG010000707.1:0-1733 GCA_049317965.1 Paludibacter sp. | reverse complement strand
GATAAAGGTGAAATTCAGAAAACCATTACAAGCTTCACATAATTTTCAAATTTATCAAATTGCCAAATTTTCAAATTTATTTTACATCACTAGAATTTTTTTATAGTACTGAATACCAGAATTTGAAATAAAGTTGAGTATATAAGTGCCTTTCTGAACTGATTGAATTATGAATTCTCCCTTTTTTATTTGTTGTTGAACCAAACATTTTCCTGAAGTATCGTAAATGTATAGTTTCCCGGGTATTGCAACCTGAGTAATAATTTGGTTGTCAGAAATATACGCATTGAATTCAGTTGTTGATGTGATTGGTTTAAATGCTGTTATCGTGTCATTGATAAATGTAGCACCAACCGTCGACTTTTTAGGCATTGTGCGGATTACAGTGCCTGAAATCTGGCTTGCACCCGGCAGTTTAGCTGTTGCTTCACGATTTCGTCCTCTAATATCTATAGTTATGTCAGGATAATCAGTAGTAGAATAATTTGATAATGCTGAGCCATTTACAGGTTCATACATATTGGTTGTTGTATTTACCAATGACAATTTTGGGTCTTTTCCTGTAATTATTTGTGCGGCGGAATAAGTGAAATTTGAATACTTTCCCTGATTCATTAAATTGTTTTTCCAGATTACATCCATGGCAATATCAGTTTGGTCAACATCCACATTTACGTTTGAAGATGTGCTATTGTACACGTTATTATGTGCTATAACCGAACCTATTGGTGGCATGGTGTAGGTTGTGCCACTGTTGTAATTGATACTGAATGACTGGCTACAATCAACGATAGTATTGAAAGTTACCAATGCATTTTTGACCTGAAAATACTCATTTGCCAGCGAATTTAATTTGCCCCTTACCAAGCAGATAGCAGATCTTGAATCTGTTCCACGAAGTTTATCAAAATAATTATTGAACACTTTATGATTTTCACCAATAATTCGTACTCCGCCTGACCCTGAAATTCCATTTCCGAAAAAGTAATTTCCTTCTACGGTGCAACCATTTCCATGTCGTAATGTCAACATTCCATGACATTCCCAAAACAGATTATTGCTGTACAAATTTCCACATGATTTATTCGAGATTATCTCAATTTCACCATTGCAATGCTCAAAAAAATTGTTCGAAACAACCACTCCAGCAGTCTGCATAGAAGTAGAACTATCGCCAACGCGAATGATTTCCTGACCGTTGAGTTCAGCTCCTGTTGCGTCTAAATTTGAATTTCTATATCCAAAATAATTTTGATCGATAATGTGATTAGGAACAACACCACTTTGCAACCAAACAACCAGCAATGTTCCGGAATTATTCTTATTTTCGAAGGAACAATGATCAACTTTATTATTCTTTCCGTAAAGTGAAACCCATTTACTGTCAACTGTATTGTCGGCCGGATTATAGTTTTGAATGGCGGTATTGGTTAATTGGCAATTGTTTGCAAAATCTGTTGAAGATGTTCGAAATGAAACCACTTCGCTGCCACTCAGATTTCCATTTTTGAAATACAAACCCGAAACTACTATATAATTACCCGAAATTGCAATTTTTGAAGTGCCGGTAAGTACCACATTTCCTGCGGTTTCGGCCAATAAAACTATTGGATTGATGGAAGTACCAGTGCCTTTTATTACAATTGCCTGATTTGTCCAGGTTCCATTTTTCATGACAATAGTATCACCACCCGACCAGCTTCCACCATTTATTTGAGTAGCAGAATTGACTG
>JBMOHG010000706.1:0-1740 GCA_049317965.1 Paludibacter sp. | reverse complement strand
ACCGTAAGCTCCAGTTCGATAGAACAGTTGCCAATACCGAAAATATTTTGGATAATCGGGTAGATATTTTTGACAATAACCTACTGGAAACATCGAATTATCCTAAAAGCGGACTACCAAAATATGTGAATGTAGGTGGCGTTTGTTCAAACGCTACCTGTCCGTCGCAGAACTTAGCAGATGCATATAATTTGTCAGCTTATACTGCTACTACTCCATTTGCCAATCAAGATTATCGTTTTTCACAAACCATTTACTGTGATGGAGAAATCGTAAATGGAAATCCTATTGAGAGTTATCGTGGCGGTAAAGATGGAATTGGCGAAAAGAATTCAACGTCAACAGGTTACTACCTCAAAAAATTTGTTCAAGATACTATTACTTTGCCAATTGGAACAAATGCACCTCATGTTTGGTATATTTTCCGCTATTCCGAAGTATTGCTGAATTATGCTGAAGCCATGTTTAATGCTTACGGAAATACAAATAAAGGATACATTACCGGAACTGATTTAAATGCCTTGGACGCTATCAATATTGTTCGTCTTAGAGCCGGAAAAAATACTGGAAACGTAGCCCTTTCAGGTACACTTACTAATGATATCATTCGCAAGGAACGTCAAATGGAATTGGCTTTTGAGGGTCATCGCTTTTGGGATGTACGCCGTTGGTTAATAGCCAATACAACCGAAAATTTGCCACTTCGCGGAATAAATATAACCCTCGCCAATGGAGTTAAAACCTACGATACAAATTATGTAGTAGAAACCCGCAAGTTTTTGGCAGGTATGGAGCATTTCCCTATTCCTTATTCCGAAATGTATCTATACCCGAGCTGGAAACAAAATTGGTGGTAATGCAATAATTGATAATTGAAAATTAATAATTGAAAATAATATAATCAATAGATTATGAATAAGATAAAATTCTTTTTAATCCTTTTACCTGTTTTCGGCTGGATTGGTTGCAGCGAGGTAGCCGTCGATAATCCAATTGTTATTACAGCAGGAATTGCCAAAAAAGGTCAAGTATTGGACAATACCGAAAAGCGTTTTCAGCTTGGCGATACCATAGTTTATAAATTTGAAGTTACATCGCCTAATGGAATTTCGAAAATTGAATTCTCTAATTTCCAAGGTGTGGGTATGAATCAGCAAGCACCGGTAATTTTATCGAAAGTCGAAAATTTAAATGGCACAACATGGACTTTGGTTGACACCATTAAAAATATTCAGGACGATGTACGATATTCGATATATGTTGAAGACAATAATCGACAATTTAAGACACAGCAAATCAACTGTTATTTAGATGTTTCACGTTTTATGGCAATTGTACTATACGATGGACTCATCAATGGAACTTCGAAAACATTTATTAATTTGGAATCGGGTCGTACGTTTTTTGTAGCTAATACTATAAGCGATCCTGCGGCAATGGATTTTGGATTTGCCTATTTAGAGGCACATTCACAAGTACTTGCTTGCTTTGTTTCGTTTGACGAATATTGGAATACAGGCAATTATCCTTCTGTTGTCAATAATTTGAACCAACCAGTAACTTTCAAAAAATGGGGAGTTGGAACCACTGTAAATACATGGATAAAGGCCAACGTGAAAAATTCTGCCGATTTGAAAGCCAAATACGATGCGGCATCAAATTATCCATCAGTTATGCCAATATTACCCGATGGAAAAGCTGCTCTGAATATTAAAGCCAAAGATGTTATTTCCTTTAAAA
>JBMOHG010000705.1:0-1742 GCA_049317965.1 Paludibacter sp. | reverse complement strand
GATTCCACAAAAACCTACTTCGTGCGTGAGTGGGGCGATAATGTAGACGATTGGAATGCCCAGAATTCTGATAGTCGCGTGAATCGCAATTGGGGTGAAGTGCCAATGCTCATTCAGGCGCTTCATTATGGCAAACCGGGCGAAGTGAACGAAAAATGGCCGATTACGGCTGTAGCAACTGTCGATTCTAAAAAATCTCAACCAATTTTTAACGGTATATGTCTTCAAAATTTGTACACATCACCACGTCAGATAGTTGGTGCCTGTTTGTGGCATTCATTTGACCATCAGCGGGGTTATCATCCCGATCCACAGTTTGCCGGCATAATGGATGCCTTCCGTCAGCCCAAAACATCGTATTATATGTTTATGTCCCAACGAGATACCATGAAAATCAACGCACAGACAGAAACCGGACCGATGGTTTATATTGCTCACGAAATGACTCCATTTTCGCCCAAAGATGTAACCGTATATTCCAATTGCGATGAAGTGCGTTTGACATTCCTGGCAGGTGGAAAGCAGAAAACGTATAAGAAAAATCCAAACCGCAAAGGAATGCCATCGCCAATTATTACCTTCGATGATATGTTTGATTTTATGGCTTGCAAAGGCAAAGCCAGAGCAAAAAAACAGGACGAAGTCTATTTATTGGCTGAGGGATTGATAAACGGAAAAGTGGTGGCAACACACAAAGTAAGTCCTGCCGAACGTCCCGATCATATCCGGTTGCGATTGGATAATGATGGCGTTGATTTAACTGCCAATGGTTCGGATATTGTAACGGTAATTGCAGAGATTGTGGATAAAAAAGGAACGGTGAAACGATTGAATAGCAACAGCATACGGTTTAGCATTGAAGGCGAAGGCAGATTGCTTGGCAATGAAAATACTCAGACCAATACAAGCGAAATAATATGGGGCACAGCACCGGTTTTGGTACAATCCACCACCAAAGCAGGAAAAATCAGGATTACCGCTTCGCTTGTCCACGAAGGTTCGCAAACTCCTATTGGTGGCGAATTGATTTTCAACACATTGGAAAATACCATACCCACCATATTCAATCAAAAAGAAGTGGATTTGATTGGAAAAAGAACTTTGCAGTATATTCAGAAAACGATAAATAAATCGGAATTGGAACTTGAAAACCAGCGACTACGCAAAGAATTGAATGATTTGAAAGTGAATGAAGTAGGTAAACAGCAAACAAAATTTGGAGGAGGTATCAACTAATTAACGAATCAAAAAAAACAACATGAGACTGAAATTTATTATCATCGTTTTGATGGCATTTTCGCTCACATTTTCAGCAAAAGATAAAATTCCTTCTAAAACAGAAATTGTAAACTCAATGACGGGTGTCTGCAACTGGCAATTGGCAAATCTTTAAAAGACTGAATATATTGATAAAGATTCGATAAAACACAAATATAGAGATTCCGGCTGGATTCGTGGAACGTTTCTAACAGGGCTTTTGGCACAGTATTATACTACTAAAAATCAAGCTTATCTCGATTCTGCTTTGGCACTTTGTAATAGAGTCAATTGGCAAATCGGTCCTAAATTGCAGTTTGCCGACGATTTGTGTATTGGTCAGGCTTATATTGAATTGTATAAGCTAAAAAAGGACAAACAGATGATTGCTGATGTGGAATTTCATATAAACGCTATTCTGAAAAATCCCAAACGCGGCCCGGTTGTGGGATGGAAAGGAAATGTCAATTGGGATTGGTGCGATG
>JBMOHG010000704.1:0-1743 GCA_049317965.1 Paludibacter sp. | reverse complement strand
GAGTTGTATCGCCTTTAAAGTATTTTTTTAGCAATGTTTCCATATATTAGCTCAAAGAGTTTGAATGGTTTGAAATGTTTGAGAGTTTGAACAAATTGTAAATTTAGTTTTGTTTTTTGACATTAATAATCACAATAATTTAACAAACTGCGTTTTTTTAGTCTTTATTCTTGGCTCTTGATTCTTATATAATTATAGATTTCTTACACAAGTTTTAAATTGTTTTCCACGGTCTTCGTAATTTTTGAATAAATCGAAACTGGCACAACATGGTGAAAGTAAAACCGTATCGCCATCTGAAGTCATTTTGTAAGCTGCATTTACGGCATCCTCCATTGATTGCACATCAATAATATTTTCGATTTTACCATCAAAAAAATCATGTAAAGGTTTATTATCTACGCCCATAAAAATCAAACTCTTTACTTTTTCAGTAACTAAACTTTCAATTTCAGAATAATCGTTTCCTTTATCAGTTCCGCCAAGAATCAGTACCACCGGTGTTTTCATGCTTTGCAAAGCATACCAACATGAGTTTACATTTGTTGCTTTTGAGTCATTTATATATCTAACATTACGCACTGTTGCTACATATTCAAGGCGATGTTCTACTCCCTGAAAATCCTGTAATGATTGACGAATGCTGTCTTTTCTTACATTTACAATAGAGGCTGCTAATCCTGCTGCCATCGAATTGTAGGTGTTGTGCAAACCTTGTAATGCTAATTCTGTTGTTGGCATAGTAAATAATGATTTGAGTGTTTTTATTATTAATTCATCTTGTTCAATAAAAGCTTTTGTTTTTTCATTTCGCTCAATAGCAAATGGATACATTGCCGATTGGATATTTCTTTTGGCCAATTCAGCTTGAATTACCGGATCGTTATCCCAGAAAATAAATGCATCCTGATCGGTTTGATTTTGGGTAATTCGAAATTTTGAATCTACATAATTTTGAAAGTTATAATCATACCTGTCCAAATGATCTGGTGTAATATTTAGTAGAATAGCAATATCAGCTTTGAATTCGGTCATTCCATCCAATTGAAAACTACTAAGTTCGAGAACATAATAATCAAAATTTTCAGTAGCAATCTGAAGCGCCAAACTTTGACCAACATTTCCGGCTAAACCTACATTAAGTCCGGCATTTTGTAATATATGATAAACCAACATGGTGGTAGTAGTTTTACCATTACTGCCGGTTATACATATCATTTTTGCTTGAGTATAACGACCAGCAAATTCAATTTCAGAAATAACAGGCGTTCCCTGTTCATGCAACTTTTTGATAATTGGAGCTTTATCAGGTATCCCCGGACTTTTAATCACTTCATCGGCATTTAAAATTTGTTGTTCAGAATGTTGCTTTTCTTCCCAACTTATTTCAAATTTATCCATCAAAGCTTTGTATTCAGTTTTTATTTCCGACATGTCGGAAACAAAAACATCAAAACCTTGTTTTTTAGCTAAAACCGCTGCTCCCGCACCACTTTCACCTGCTCCAAGTATAACGATTCGATTCATAGACCCCAAAAATACGACCCCTAGCCCCTCCCGTCCAAAAACGGGATAAATTGCGGGGAACTAAGTTAGTATTGTTTATTTGTTATTATTAATTAATCCTTAAAGAAAGAAATATGTCGAATGAACTTGCCAAATTCCCCTTTAGGGGCTAGGGGTTCTTCCTATCTAATTTTCAATGTTATAATAGTTATGGCTGCCAATATAATACTTACAATC
>JBMOHG010000703.1:0-1746 GCA_049317965.1 Paludibacter sp. | reverse complement strand
AGTAATAAAGTAATTACCGGCACTTTCATTGGTCAAATCTAATTTTTGACTGCTTGAACTAATAATCCCACTCTTAACGCTTTGTCCCAATATATTAGTTACGTTGAATTTACGACCAATAGCATCACTTGCAATGGTGAAATCACCTTTACCCGGACTTGGATAAATATTTAAACTGGTGTTTTTTGATTGATTTAAACCTGTAGCATTATCTGCAGCAAAATTTGCAACTAATGTTCTTGCTACCGAAGCAGTAAATGTGAAAGTAGCAGCTGTCGAAACTTCGGTAGCACCTTCTGTCCAGTTTAAAAATTTATTTCCTGTTGTTGGAGTAGCAACAAGTGTTACATCGGAAGTTTTCTGATATGTACCAGCACCTGTAATCGTTCCCATTGCACCATCATTGGCACTAGCAGCTATAGCATAAGTCACTGTTGGGAAATATGTTTTTGCTATGCCTGCTTTTTTCATTTCTACATTCGAAAATACAAATGGCGAAGCACCAGGATAAACTTCGAAATATAAAGGACCACCAGATTTTAACCGGTTTATACCTGTGGCAGAAACAGTATAAGCAACAGGTGCAGCTACACCATCAATTTTAACAGTAATTGTATTCGTAGCAGCATCACTGATAATAACTTCAAAATCAAATGGACCACTACTGCTATAAGGAGCGTAAGTAGTTGCACTATTCCAAGCCCATAGCTGAACTGGTGGTTCAGGAGCACCATAAATATGATCTCTTACAATCTGCATGGCATATTTATTTACTTCTATCATTAAACATTTATTTCCCCAAACACCATTTGAACCAACCTTGTAAGTTGTATTACCTCCAGCAGCATCCACTTCGGCTTTGAATTTGATAGTAGTACCCCACCATTCATCGGTTAGTGCAGCTTTTTCGGTACGGATACCAGTTTGTCCGGCAGTAATTGTTCCATCATATTTAATTTTCTCAGCACCAGGAGTGGTAACGGAATACCAACCACCAGTGGTATTATCGGGTCCTACGGCTTCGGGCACACTTACCGGATACCAAGCATTGGTGCTTGAGAACATATTCATATTGGTATAAGCATTAGGCGTACAAGTAAAATACTTTTTTGTTACTGCTGATTTTGTAAACTCAACATTTCTCATCTGAAAATTGGCACCAGCGGAATATTGATAGTTTACTGAACAGAACATTCCATCAAGAGTTGCAACATCTGTAGGTGTGAACGTAGCGCCTCCGCTTACACCATTTAGCTTCATGCTAAACACACCAGCAGCACTTATGTTAATTACGGCAGTATTCCAGCCGTCAACTTTATATTTATATACATTAGTTCCATAATTTGCATCAAGCATTAGTACTTGACCAGCCCAATTAGGATTATATGCAAACACTCCATAAATATTAAATTGCACTTTTACACCTTGATTTGCCCAATCTCCACCTGCCTGTCCAAATTGTAGAACTAAACCATTACTACTATTGGGCATGTAAAAATCAAATTTAATATTCATATCTTTCCAAGGACCTGAAGTCCCAAATGTAGTTGCAATCCAATTGTTTGCACCACCAAAGTTGGCAGTAGCATCACAAAGTAATGCATTAGTAGTAACATCACGTGTCCAAACTCCACTTTGTCCCCACCAGTCATTATCAGGTTCGGCAGCAAAAATACTTGTGCTTATTGTTAAAGCAACTAATAAAGAGAAAATAATTTTTTTCATAATGAGTAATTTTTTTACATG
>JBMOHG010000702.1:0-1759 GCA_049317965.1 Paludibacter sp. | reverse complement strand
TAATATATTCATCGTTTTAAATATTAGTTGATTATTTTTTGTTTTAACAGAGAGTTAATTTTTTGTAGAAAATATTAGTTAGCTGATTTATAAACACTGTCTTTGCTGTTCATAAAATCCATAAGCATTTTATTTTGCTCTTTTGTGATTGACAGTTTTGTGTAACCATATTTATTAATCTCCGGATCAGCCTGATATTGAGTTACTTTAAAATAAGTTACCAGCGCATCTATCTCTTCTTCATTGCCAGGAAATGGTGGCATATAGGTGCGCGCATTATGCATACTTCGTATGTATTGATGCATTGCGTCTCTGTCCCACGGCTTATTAGCTCCATACATTCGATTGTAATTGGCTGTAGTTGAATTCATTCCGTTGATAGTATGACATTGTGCGCAGGCCAACATAAATACATTTTTACCGGCCTCTACTTTGTTGTCGGGTGTAATTACTTTTGTACTTACAAAGTCGGCATGCTTCAGAATACCATCTTTGAGCAACAATGGATAATCTTCTACTTTATAACCGTTGGCATACATGTAGTTTTTTATAATAAATGGTTTGCGTACAAACTCTCGAGCACGTTCGAACACGCCCAAACAAGCACTTAACCACAGTGCCAATATGGCGTAAAATACGATGGCATATTTGAATTTTGGTTTGAATAATTGTACCAGAGCGAGGATTACAGCCAAAATAACTCCGGAAACTAAGATTTGGATAATTAGTTTGTACCAATTCTGAAATTGGATAGTTCCCAACGCCACCGATAAATGACTTTTCATTAAATCGGGGATGCTAAACCAATACCACCAACCGGCAACCAAAGCCAATGGTGCCACAGCCAACACCCAAAGTGATACAAATCGGACCGCTTTTTGTCTTATTTCAGTAGTACGCTTGGTAAATGCATGTATTAGAAATAAAGCAACAGAGCCACCCAAAAGTAAGGCCAGAAAGGTGCGGAATGCCAACTGAGGCAGATAAATAGGATTTAAAAATCCATACCAAAACGTTCGTTTTTGTTCCCAATCGCCCGGATCCATCATAAATCCAAGAATAGCAACAATAATGGCCATGGTAACCCACGAAAATATGGTAAGAAAATAACCTACTGCAAAATGTTTTTCTTTGCTAATGCCCAATGTCCATTTTTTCCAAGTGAGGTAATAAAACATAACAAGAGCCACTTCGCTCACAAAAATTATCCATTCGAATAGCCATGCCGAGAAAAATACGCGAATTAAACTCCCTATCGAGTTTGGGTTTACTAATGACGCCGAGAACCAAATGCCCACGCCAGTGGCAGCTCCCACAGTAGTAGTAACGATAAAAACCACGCGCATCATATTGTAAGCCAGATCGTCCCACTCCGTATTTTTACTTTGAAGCCCTCTAAATTCCATGATGGAAATAATTGGCACTAAACCAATGGCAAAACCATGGTTCACAATGGTATGGATGATAGCTATCACAACGAATAGAAATCTATCACCAAAAAAACTTAAATGAAAAATTGGAAAATCCATAGTATCATTTTTTAAATTATTAAATATTAAATATTTTATAATATACTTTTATAGTTAATAACTCATTTTCAAATAAAGTTCCACACTTCGTCCGGGTCGGTTTATTCTGCCCCAGTCCAGATGCTCGTAATAGACTTTATTTAGTAAATTTGTTATTCCTAGTCCTGTATTAAAAGCAACTTTAGAAAAGCTAAACCGATAGGCACTTTTTACATTGAGAACTGCATAAG
>JBMOHG010000701.1:0-1767 GCA_049317965.1 Paludibacter sp. | reverse complement strand
CTCAAAATTTCAAGAAAATCAACTACCAAATCGATATATTCATCGGCACTTAATAGATAAAACCATTTTGGATGTTGTGCATATTGTTCAGCCATTTTGGTACCTCGAACCAACTGTAACTGGTGGATTTTCAACGAATCTATAGGTAATTTTGAGAGTTTTTTAGCGTGCAAAAGTATTGTTTCCCTGTTTTCGGTTGGTAAGCCTAAAATTATATGAGCTCCGGTTTTTATTCCACGTTTTGCCGTTTCACGTATAGCAAATTCTGCACAAGCATAATCATGACCGCGATTGATAAATTTTAGCGTTTTATCGTTGGTAGATTCAATTCCATATTCAATCATTACATAATACTTCTTCGACAATATGGCAAAATAGTCAAGTAAGTCAGAACTAATACAATCTGGTCGCGTCCCTACTACAATTCCTACTACATTAGGGTAGGAGAGAGCCTCTTCGTAAATTGCTTTAAGGTTTTCTATCGAATCATAAGTATTGGTATACGATTGAAAATAAGCTAAATAGTACTGTGCAGAATATTTATGATGAAAAAATGCGATACCTTCCTCAACTTGCTGGCTCACCGATTTTGCTGGTTTACAATACTCCGGGCTAAAAGTCTGATTATTACAATATGTACAGCCTCCGGTTCCTTTACTTCCGTCTCGGTTTGGACAAGTAAAGCCGGCATTGATAGATATTTTTTGTACTCGTTCCGAAAATTCAGATTTAAGAACTTTATTAAAATTAAGATATCTTTCAGTCATTTTATTTTTTTGTTTCGTAAACAAAGATACTCAATCTAAAGTTTATTTCAAAAAAATTCAAAAGTTCTCTGTTTCGATTTGTTAATTATTTTGTAATTTGTTTGCTTTGTTTTATATTTGTAAAAAAAATGGAATATCATGTATTGGTCAAATTATCATAGTCATTGTACATTTTGTGATGGACGTAGTTCGATGGAAGATTTTGTAAGATTCGCTATCTCAAAAGGTATCAAAAAATATGGATTTTCATCTCATGCTCCACTTCCGTTCCAAACAAAATGGAATATGGAAAAAGATAATTTCAACGATTATCAAATAGAATTTCAGCGACTTAAAAATAAATATGAAAACCAAATTGAACTATTTTTTAGTTTGGAAGTCGATTATATTCATGATTTTGTTGAAATTCAAAATTGCTTTATCAACGGCAAATCGTTTGATTATCTGATAGGTTCAATTCATTATCTAGAACCGATGTCTTATGAAAATTATTTTTGTATAGATGGTGATATTAAAGAATTTGATAAGGGGCTTCAACAACTTTATGACGGTGATATTCAACTTGCAGTAAAAAGATTTTTTGAAATTACGAATTTAATGATAGAAAAGGGCGGCTTAGATATAATTGGACATTTTGATAAAATATCTTTCAACGCTGCCTATTATAAAGATTTTGACATTACATCATTATGGTATAAAAACATAATTTCTAGTACTTTAGAATGCATAAAGGCTAAAAATATATTATTAGAAATCAATACAAAATCTCTGAACGAAAAGGGAATTACTTTTCCACATCAACAGTTTTTTCCTATGATAAATGATTTACAAATACCAATAGTTGTTAATTCCGATTGTCATTATCCAACGAATGTGATTGATGGTTTCATTCCTGCTTATAAAATGCTTAAAAACAATGGATTTACTCATCTTCATCAATTAATAAATGGAAAATGGCAAGGAGTTGAGTTTTGTGAAGCAGGAATGATTGAATAATTGA
>JBMOHG010000700.1:0-1780 GCA_049317965.1 Paludibacter sp. | reverse complement strand
GTTTTGGAATTGGAGAGTTCAATGATTTGAAGAAAATGGTTGATTGGGCAAAAAAAACAGGCCAGCGAATTATTCAAACTTTGCCAATAAACGATACAATTTTATACCATACCAACTACGATTCCTACCCTTATAACGCTGTTTCCGTTTATGCCCTGCATCCTATATATTTGCATTTAGACGGTTTAGGAAAACTGAAGGATAAAAAACAAAAAACCTATTTTGAATCTCAAAAACAAGCACTTAATGCCAAAACATTTTCGGATTATGAAAATGTAATGACAGCAAAATGGGAATTCTTTAAAGCAATATATCCTCAGGAAAGTCCGACAATTTTTGCATCAGATGATTATAAAGTGTTTTTTGAAACCAACAAAGAATGGCTTGTTCCTTATGCTGCCTTTTCGTATTTGCGCGATTTGAATGGAACTCCCGAATTTGGAAAATGGACTGAGTTTTCAACTTATAATTCAGACGAAATTGAAAAGCTTTCTGCTACAGATACTGCTCATTATCATGAAATTGCTCTTTTTTATTTTTTGCAATTTCATTTACATAAACAATTAATGGAAGTGCATGATTATGCACGTGCGAATGGAATAGCTTTTAAAGGTGACATACCTATTGGAGTAAGTCCACGAAGTGTGGATGCATGGGTAGAGCCTGAATTATTCAATGCCAACGGGCAAGCAGGTGCACCACCGGATGATTTTTCGGTGACAGGTCAGAATTGGGGTTTCCCTACTTATAATTGGGAATTAATGGAAAAAGATGGCTACCAATGGTGGCGAAAACGTTTCCAAAAACTAGCAGAATACTTTGATGCTTACAGAATTGATCATATTCTTGGCTTCTTCCGTATATGGGAAATACCAGTTGATGCGGTATGGGGTTTAACCGGAAGTTTTCACCCAGCATTACCAATTTCACAATCAGAACTTGAAGCAAAAGGACTTTGGTGGGACGAAAATCGCTTCTTAAAACCATATCTGAAAGAACATGTACTTTATGCTACTTTTGGTAAATTTACCGATGAGGTTATTCAAAAATACTTTGAACCGGATGGTTGGCAAAATTTCAAATTTAAACCAAAATTTGATACACAAAAAAAGATTGAAACTCATTTTGCAACTTTAGGATATAATTTCAGAAAAGAAGAAATCTTTATACGTGATGGACTCTATGCCATGCATTGCGAAGTACTTTTTGTTAGGGATAAGCGACAACCGGACAAATTCCATCCACGAATTTCGATGCATAGTTCTATAACTTTCAGAGAATTACCTGAAGATACGAGACGATTATTGGATAAAATCTATGTTGATTTCTTTTATCATCGTCACACTGATTTCTGGAAAGAGCAGGCAATGAAAAAGTTACCGGCATTATTGTCTTCTACCAATATGTTGGTTTGTGGTGAAGATTTGGGAATGGTACCTGATTCTGTTCCTGATGTAATGAATGCACTTGAAATTCTTAGTCTTGAAATTCAACGAATGCCAAAAAAACCAAATACCGAATTTGCAATGCCTGCCGATGCACCATATCGCTCGGTTTGTACTACTTCAACTCACGACATGAATCCAATACGGGCATGGTGGGAAGAAGATGTTGTTTTGACACAACGGTTCTATAACCGAGCATTGGGTCTACAAGGAACTGCACCTGAAAAATGTGAACAATGGATAGCCGAACGAATTATTGAACAACATCTGCAATCGAAAGCAATGTGGATTATACTTCCATGGCAAGATTGGATGGCATTAGAATCAAAACTTTG
>JBMOHG010000699.1:0-1789 GCA_049317965.1 Paludibacter sp. | reverse complement strand
TAACACTTACAAGACAGATTCCTAATCGTTGAGGTATATTTATTATCGTGGTATTTCCCGATAACTCTTTAGAAATAAGCTTTTCGCCCATCAAATTGTAAATGCTAACAACGTCATCACTGCAGTTTTTGTTTTTACACTTCACAATAAGCTGATTATCTGCATTTTTGTATACATCAATATAACCATCCACGTTTGCGATTTCTGTTGTTATTGATTTAGTTTTGAAAATAATACTAAAGCGGGTTTCTGTTGTAGTAGGTTCTGATGTAAATTCATACACCGAATTTATTGTTAGTTCTTGTTCTGTATTTAGCAAATTATCTCTCAACAGCACGCTGGTATTTTCATCGAAATTACTGATTTCCGTGGCATTTATAGTGAAAGTATTTGCCTTAGCAGTTGTGAATCCCAATGAAATATCGGGATTTGTGGTCGTGTTATTTAAACCATTAATTACAAGATGTTCATTCCCTGCCATCGTATAAATTTCTGGAATATCAGCATTTCCATTCGTCATTTTCTGAGAATCATAATCATCAAATTCATTCGAAGCATTCGCATTAAACAGCACGATTGTTTCATCGCAGTTTGTGCCATTTGAAATTTGTAATCGTACTACTTTTTGCATTGCATTTTCAACTGCAGGTGATTTCAACCGATTGGTGCTAATGCTTTGATCCTGATGTAATCGCATGGAATTATCAAAGGCAAGCGTGCCGGAACTGTGGGCTTCGTCTACTTTTACCCAAAAAGCCTGCATAGGTGGAATATTGGCTGTAACTCCTATCGAAAGATTGTTATTATTGCTGGTTCCGGTATGATTAAGAGCATTATAAGTGTCGAAAATATAGGCGGTATTCCCTGCATTTCTTGAACGAAACCACATTGATGGTTTTATAAATGTAGTCACTACATTGCTGAGTGCCGATTCCCAATTCACGTATGACGGATAAGGATTTCCAACCAGATTGAAGCCTTCTTTCGCAACTCCGGTATGACGGGTTAAACCGATGGATTGACCACCCGAATTCAAAGTTCCTGTAAAAGTAACAGAGACTGAACTGGCGGGTGAAACAGCTACATATCCTTTCATTGCTACCATCAATCCGCTTTCGATGCTCCATGCAGCCGTTTGTTCGTTATAACTTTGCACGGAACTTGCTGTATGTATGACACTTGTTGATGCTGCTGTAACCGGACTTGAAACGTACCAGTTTCGTCCCGAAATCAAATATTGTTTTACATTTATGATGCCGCTAACTGCTAATCCACCCTCAGGATTCAAATCTACAAAAGTTCCTGTGCCTGTGGCATCACTTAGAATATTGAAGGTGGTGTCATTCAGCGTTTTTCCTGAATTGAGCGTGAGTTTTCCCTGCGGATTTATGTTTAGTGAATAAGCTGTTGCATTTTCAGTTACAGTAACTAATTGACCATTTGATACGCTGATAGAACAGGCATTCGAATTGGGTATCGTTGTGGCTGCATTCCACGAAGAATTATCGTACGACGATTCCCAGGTAGTTATTTCATTCCAGTTGCCGGAAGTTTTCGATCGAAATAATTGCGCTTTAAACAGAATACTGAAACGATTCATTGAAGAATAAACACCGGAAGTAAAAGTATATGGATTTCCGGATGTCAAATCAAATTCTTTGACCAATAAATTGTCTTTCAATACTATTTTTGTATTTGAATTGAAATCAGTCATTTGAGTTAATCTGATAGTGAAAGTATTTGCCTGTCCGGTATAAAATCCCAACGGTACAACTTCATTCGTTGTAAT
>JBMOHG010000698.1:0-1792 GCA_049317965.1 Paludibacter sp. | reverse complement strand
TCCGGAGAACTTTCTCGCTGTAATATTTTTAAACCGGAGGCCTCCGGAGAACTTTCTCGTCGTAATATTTTTAAACCGGAGGCATCCGGAGAACTTTCTCGTCGTAATATTTTCTAACCGGAGGCATCCGGAGAACTTTCTCGGCCTAATAATTTCTAACCGGAGGCATCCGGAAAACCTAATATTTGCAATAATAATTAGAAATTTAATAGTTATTTAAGCCCATCGTAAGTCAAATCGCCAGTGGCGATGCCACTTTGAAAATGCTGCGCCGCAAACTCTTCAAACCTTCAGCTTATGGGCGACCAACTTTAATGAGCATGTGGCTTCAAACCCATACTTGAAGAAGAATTAATTTTTACACTATATTAAATTTCCGATAGTATCCATCAGCAGTAAGTATTATTTCCAAAATTCATGTTTTGAGTAAAAAATATCCTCTAAAACCGTTAATTATACTTTTTTCTTAAAACTATTTATATTGGCTGAATTTGCATTGTTCTTTCAAATCTGAAAATAATACATTGCTTATCATTATTTTTTAAATGATTGATTATAAATTCAATAGAGTTGTATTTTTGAATTATTCTAATTCAATTTTACAATTCCAATTATACTCCTACTTTTACTTTTATTACATGTCGAATGTAATAATATGCAGAATTAATCAATCTACTATCAAAATGTTACTTCAGTTTAAATTATAATTCCTATTTTTGCAGGCTAAAAAATTTTACAATTATACAATAATGACTTATTATTGTTTTGAATACTAGTTTGATGTTTATGAAGAAAAAGATTTTGATTCTATTATACTTACTCATTAATGTAGGATGGATAATTGCTCAAACAACTAAAATTTCGGGAACTGTAGTTGATGAAGCTGGTGTGCCTGTAATTGGTGCTACCATTGTACCAAAGGGTAATGCTAAATTGGGAACAGCTACCGATATGGATGGCAAATTTGTACTTAATTTGCCAACGCAATACAAAACAATAGTGGTTTCATATCTTGGCATGAAAGCTCAGGAACTCGTTGTAAAGCCTGTAATGCTGGTAAAATTATATCCGGATGCACAACAACTAAATGAGGTTGTAGTGACAGGGATGGTAAAAATTGATAAACGATTATTTACCGGTGCTGCAGATAAACTTGATGCTGCTAAAACTAAAATTGATGGAATAACTGATGTTAGTCGTGCCCTTGAAGGGCGTTCTGCCGGTGTTTCTGTTCAAAATGTATCTGGTACTTTTGGTACAGCTCCCAAAATCAGGGTGCGTGGTGCAACTTCAATTTATGGTAACTCAAAACCATTGTGGGTTGTTGACGGTGTTGTACAAGAAGATGCCATTGATGTTTCGAGTGACGCTTTATCATCAGGAAATGCCGAAACCCTTATTTCGTCGGCTATTGCAGGAATTAATGCCGACGATATTGAGAGTTTTCAGATATTGAAGGATGGTTCTGCAACTTCAATTTACGGAGCACGTGCTATGGCCGGTGTTGTGGTTATTACCACAAAAAAGGGTAGGGCAGGAGTGAGTCGAATTAATTATACAGGTGAATTCACTTCGCGTATGATTCCAAGCTATTCTGACTTCAATATTTCCAACTCACAGCAACAAATGGGAATATATCAGGAAATGGAGCGTAAAGGCTGGTTGGAATTTGCCAACATTGCCGGATCTTCAAAAAGTGGTGTGTATGGAAAAATGTATGAACTTATAAATCAATTTAATAATGGTCAATTTGGGCTGGAAAACTCTTTATTGGCCAAAAATGCTTATCTAA
>JBMOHG010000697.1:0-1793 GCA_049317965.1 Paludibacter sp. | reverse complement strand
CATATAATTGCTGCCTACATTCAAAAAAATCCTGATAGAGCTTATGAATGTTTACAATTGATTGCAGCATTTCGTAAACTCGAAAGAATTGGAGATCATTGTAGTAACATAGCAGAAGAAATCTTCTTTTATCTTGATGCAAAAGTGCTGAAACATTCACCAAAAGTATAATCTAAAAGTATTAATCAAATACGTACAATAATCCGGACTAAAACAGCGTTTTATCTACTGCTGATTTATGGGGTTTTACTGTTCTGCAAACCGAACATTATATTCGCAATTAGCGTTATCTGAAGGATATTTGTCCCACAGATAACGCTAATTTTGTAAATGATGCAAAAACATTGGTTCGATATAAAAAATGTTTTTTTAAACGCTAAGATGCAAAACTTGTCCCGCCTAGCGGGAGTCACAAAGACGCGACCCCTATCCCCCTTTGGGGACTTTCCCCTAAAAGGGAAAGAAATAGGAAAAGTGGTATTTGAAAAACTGAAAGTTTTTGTCTTAGCGTTCTTTCTCTTGTTATTGAATATAAGGCATTTAAAACTTAGCGGCTTTGCGTTTACTCTTTGTTTTGAGCAAAGCTAGCATTAGTTAAATCATTGAATTTAAATCATTTTTAATCAATACAATATGACTTTTTATAACGACCCGTTGAAAAATGATCCATACAATAATTCGTTTTGCATTCTCCGGTTATATCAATTGAGGGTAATTCTGACTTCGTAATTAAATATATTTTTATCACCAAGAAACTATTTTATCATGAAGAGGCCATTTCTGTTTTCATTGTTTTTATTCTATTCTTTTTTGTTTTTAAATTCCCAAGTAGTAACTCCCTGGATAACAAGCGGTGATAAGTCTAAATTATTGGAGATGCAATCCCCTCTGAGTTTTGGCTCCAATTCCAGCACTACAAATGTAACTATTACGATAGATCCTACTACAACTTATCAAAACATAGATGGTTTTGGGTTTTGTTTGACCGAAGGAAGCGCTGAAGTAATAAACACTTTAAATACCTTTCAACAAGACATTCTGCTCAATGAACTGTTCAACACTTCAACAGGTTTGGGTGTTTCGGTACTTCGAATTAGTATTGGTGCTTCCGATTTAAGTTCATCCAATTATAGCTATAACGAAACTTCCGGCGATGTAGATATGGCTAATTTTAGTTTGGCCGGACCCGACTTAACATATCTGATTCCAATACTCAAAAAAATTCTGGTCATTAATCCTGATATTAAAATTCTGGCTACTCCCTGGACGGCTCCACGCTGGATGAAAACCAATAATGCATGGATTGGTGGTAGTTTAAATGCTACACATTATGCTGCTTACGCCAATTATTTTGTAAAATATATTGAAGCTATGAAGGCAAAAGGAATCAATATCTGGGCTATCACTCCACAAAATGAGCCCGAAAATCCGAATAATGAACCAAGCATGGTTATGAATGCTACTGAACAAAAAAACTTTATCAATAATAACTTGGGACCGGCATTGGCAAGTGCTGGTTATACGGGTGTGAAAATTATTGCATTTGATCATAATTGCGACAATACAGCTTATCCAATAGATGTTTGCAATAACAGTACTTACGTTGAT
This sequence comes from Paludibacter sp., assembly GCA_049317965.1. Classification (GTDB taxonomy): domain Bacteria; phylum Bacteroidota; class Bacteroidia; order Bacteroidales; family Paludibacteraceae; genus Paludibacter. The sequence goes on along the minus strand of JBMOHG010000697.1, from coordinate 185 downwards.
GGTGCAGCTTTTCACTTGTATGCCGGCAATATTTCGGCCATGACAACCGTAAAAAATGCTACCAATAAAAATGTTTATTTTACAGAACAATATACTGCTTCTAACGGAAGTTTTTCAGGCGATTTGGGTTGGCATTTACAAAATGTAGTTATAGGTTCATCCAATAATTGGTCAAAAGCGGTTAT
>JBMOHG010000696.1:0-1798 GCA_049317965.1 Paludibacter sp. | reverse complement strand
TCGGAATACAAATTGGATTTGACTGACTGCTCTGCCGGAATTTACTATGTGATGCTAAAGTATAAAAACAAAACAGAATCGCAGAAAATAATAAAAATGTAAAGCTGGCTGACCCCCCATTAGGTGGTTGGGGGTCAAAAAAGCATATTATTTTACCACCATTTCTACTGATTTAATCTATTACAAATATTATCATTATAAAAAAATTACAACCATGAAAACAAAAATTTTATCGTTAACGATGTTGGGTTTACTGTTGTTATTGGCTTCGTGCGAAAGCAGCATTATCAATAATCCTGTTGAACCTTTAAAGAAAGAAGTATTTAGCGGATATGTGCAAAAAGGGCCTTTTATTAATGGGTCTGGAGTCACAATTTCGGAACTTGACGCATCGTTCAATCAAACAGGGCGAAGCTATTCCACCACTGTAGCCGACAATTCAGGAAGTTTTGAACAAAAGAACATTGAATTGGTATCAAACTACGTACAATTGAAAGCCGATGGGTATTATTTCAACGAAGTAAGCGGAGCATCCTCGTCGGGACAACTTACGCTGTATGCCATTGCCGATATTTCGCAGGTTAATTCGGCAAATATTAATGTGTTGACACATTTGGAAAAAAGCCGTGTAGAATATCTGATAAAACAAAAAGGACTGACTTTTGCCGATGCCAAAAAACAGGCACAAACCGAGGTGCTGAAAGTTTTTAGTTTGGCATTGCCTGTGAATGCATCGTCCGAAAGTATGAATCTGAGTGCCGAAGGTGCAAACAATGCCATGTTGCTGGCTGTTTCGTGTATATTGCAAGGTACTTTGAGTACTGCCGATATGGTGGAATTGATGGCAAATATCATTACCGATATTAAAACCGATGGTACGTTGGACAATGCTTCGCTTGGCTCTCAGTTGATTGATAATGCAAGGTTAATTTCTTTACCGCTTGTTCGCCAGCATCTGGTAGCTAAATATGCCGAACTGGGTATTGGCAACGTGGTGATTCCCGATTTTGAAAGTTTTGTACAGGAATTTAAAACAAAAACCACTTTCACACCTGCCAAAACGATTACGTATCCTGTTTCGGGCATACATGGATTAAATTTGCTGAACGATACGGTAAAAACATTTAAATCGGGCGCGGCCTATTCGATGAAAGCTGATTTACCTCAAGGCACTTCGTTGAAAATAGTGATAAAAGGTAAGAAATATTCGTGGGGATATGGCATAGCTCCTGCACCTGTAAACTGGACAGTGAGTGTATATAATGATGCAACATCGAGTCAGGAATTTGTTGTAACCGAAAGCAATAAATCGAATGATATATATTTGACGTTGAATAGCTCCACAGATGCTGTTACGATGGAATACTACGAAAACGGTGCTATTACTCCAACTAAAACAAAACAAATTACTCTCGAAGGTGCTCAACCACCTGTGGATGTGATTACCTGTCCGGTAATGGGCATTTTTGTAAATAATTATAATATGTTGAACGACTCACTCACCGTGACACGTGCAGGCAAAATTTACGCGATGGCTGCATTTATTCCAAACGGTAAATCGTTGAAAGTAATTATTAAAGGCACGGTAAAAAGCTGGATATCCTCGCCCGATAGCTTCACACCTCTTGGTTGGATAGTGGGCTCATACAATAGCACCACCATAAGTCAAGAGTTTGTAACCACGGGTGCAAAATCCGATATGTCAATTACTTTCCCTACCAACGAAAAAGTAACGATAGAGATGTATGAAAATAATGCCAACCTACCTACTAAGGTCAGGTATTTGAATAATTAAAAC
>JBMOHG010000695.1:0-1803 GCA_049317965.1 Paludibacter sp. | reverse complement strand
GATGAACAAAGAAGCTGTGTGCAGGTTTGATAAGCAATGAGCCGACAAACACCGCTAGTAAAAGCAGTGCAAATCGGGATTGATTAATATGTTTGGTTTTTATGCTCATTGTTTAAAACGTACCAAAAGGTAGATAGCAAAATATAGTTGGATAACAAGAAATAGAAAAAAAAGTTTTTGAAATATAGTAATTTACTTTCAAATAAATCTCCACACTTCGACCAGGTCGGTTTATTCGCCCCCAATCTAAATGCTCTTTGTAGGTAGAATCGAAAAGTTTGGTAAGGCCAATGCTTCTATTCAAATGGAAATCAGAGATACTGATTTTCTTAAGTTCTCTTTTACATCAAAACAATATCAACAACCCTCCTGATTCATAAAGAATAAGGAGGGTTAACTTGTAAGAAAGAATTTACTCGCGGTCAATGATTAGCTTCCTCTAACACATATTTCACCAAGGCCTCTATTTCATTGTCTTTGAATTGTCCTTTGAATGACGGCATTTGCGACGAATTTGTTCTTTTTTTGCCCGGTTCGTTTATCCAGTTTTTCATTTCCTGATTTTTTCCTTTGTAAATACCAACAATTTCGGTAACTGATGGGCCAACTAAGTTTTGGTAGGCAGCATGACACATGATGCATTTCGATTCGAAAAGTGCTTTGCCTGAAATTCCTTTTTTTGCATCCGCTTCGGCTTTCAGTTTTGCTTCGTGCTGCGCTACTTTCAATTCGGCCAAATATTTATCGGTGTTTTTTTGCATTTCTACTTGGTAAGGTCGCACTGCATTGGCACGGTAAAAATGCCGCCCTATACCCATAAACAAAACTGTAATGGACAGAGAAACAACAATAGGCACAAAATATTTTCCTACATTTTCATTCCCTGTTTTTGTTTCTTTCCACATTAAAAAGGTAGGAATAATGGCAATAACTGCACCTCCAATAATGGCAATGAGTGTATCAGTTTTCAACCCAATACTTGGTAAAGCGAACAAATTGAGAGTGCCAATAACAAACTGTGCTAAATTTGCATATAATGCAATTTTGTACAACTGACGTAGAAGTTGTTTTTTATCAATATTTTTGAATTTTTCTTCAAACAGGTATTTTTTACGACCAATGTACCCCACCAAAAACAGAGCGGTAATTGCTAAAGTAGCTAATATAAAATGGAAATAGCGTGTAAAAACCGAAGGCAAAAATAAAGCATCCCAAAATCCACTCACAACCGACCATTTATCGGGGAAAAGCATCAGGTTGATATTAGTCAGAAAAATAAACGGAATGAAAAGAAAAATAGCCAACGCGCCACCCAAGATTGTGAGATGTAACCCTTGTTGGTTTTTAAGGGTTTTGAAAGTGTATTTGTATAGGTAAATTAATAAAAATGAGATAATTACAAGTGGAATTACTAGCAGCCAAACCAAACCTGTAAGCGAATTGGCAGTATAGAAAAACTTGGTATAAAGCGTATTAATAGCCAATAGTGGTGCTACACCCATAACCACTGCCATACTTTTGTTTACGGTTATTGTTTTGCCAATTTCTTCGGATAACGTCAGGTAATCCTTGTTCACTTTTCCTTTTAGTTGATAGTAAAATGAAAGCATTGTTCCACCCACCATTAAGTTTATAAACAGGATGTGAACCAAAAACATGATAATTAGTACCACCACAAGTATCCATTCAGGAATTGGAAGTGGCAATGTAATATCTTTGCCTATACCACTGGCTGCTAATAAAATTGATAATATATTCATCGTTTTAAATATTAGTTGATTATTTTTTGTTTTAACAGAGAGT
>JBMOHG010000694.1:0-1803 GCA_049317965.1 Paludibacter sp. | reverse complement strand
AACTTGTCAATAGAGTATTTCATAGCAAAACGCATTCATTTTCAGCAGGGCAAGAAGAACGTTTCTCGCCCTGCCGTTCGTATTGCCACTATTGGTATTGCACTCGGATTGGCAGTTATGCTTATTTCTGTGGCTGTTGTAATTGGTTTTAAAAACGAAATTCGTAATAAGACAATCGGATTTGGTGGTCATATTCAAATTACTAATTTCGACAACAACAATACTTATGCAATGAATCCAATCAAAGTCGAAAAGACAATGATTGGAAAAATTTCAGCAATTGATGGAGTGCGACATGTTGAACGATTTGCGACCAAACCCGGAATAATTAAAACCGATACTGAATTCCAAGGCATTGTAATTAAAGGAGTTGACCCTGATTTTGATTGGGATTTTTTTAAAACGAATCTGACTGAAGGAAGGATACTGAATGTTACTGACCAGACGGCTTCTAACGAAATTATTATATCTAAATATCTGTGTAAACTACTCGGATTAAAGTTAGGCGATAGTTTCTTTACCTATTTTATTCAAGATCAGGTTCGGGCTCGTAAGTTTAAAATTGTAGGTATTTACTCCACAAATTTCATTGAGTATGATAAGCTGTTTCTTTTGGCTGATATTCGTCAGGTTCAGGTTTTAAATAATTGGGAAAGTGCATCTTTCAGTGGTTTAGAAATTTTGATTACTGATTTCGATAGAATTGACGAAATTGGCGATAAAGTGTATGACGTTACTGCCAATAAGTTTAGTAACGAAGGTAATACTTATTCTACTCAAACCATTAAACAGATTAATCCACAAATTTTTAGCTGGCTCGATTTATTAGATATGAATGTGTGGGTGATTTTGTTCTTAATGTTGGCGGTTTCGGGTTTCAATATGATTTCGGGTTTGCTAATATTAATTTTGGAACGCACCAATATGATTGGAATTTTAAAATCATTCGGTGCAACAAATTGGTCGGTACGAAAAATATTTCTTTATCATTCATTTTTCCTGATTAGTAAAGGCATGTTGTGGGGAAATGCTATTGGGCTGACATTGTGCGCTATACAATACTTTACCGGGATAATTCCACTTGATGCCGAAGCATATTATGTGGCTACTGTTCCGATTTCATTTAATTGGCTGTATATTATTCTACTGAATGTTGGAACTTTAGTTGCTTCGTTGTTAATGATGATTGGACCGTCATATTTAATTACTAAAATACTGCCTGCACAAATTATCAGGTATGAATAGAATTTAATATCAATCTACATCCAGTAAGATTTAAGTTGAATTGAAGGCTATGTCTCTAAGAATGAGACCCACTCTTATTTCGCAAATAAACTTTTCAACAAAAAAATGCATTCCTGATTTATTGGAATGCATTTTTTACTAATTAAAAACTACTAACTATTTGATAGATTCAAATCCTTGTTGTAAATCGGCTTTGATATCAATAATATTTTCGATACCAACCGAAATGCGAAGCAGTCCAGGGAATACTCCTGCTGAGATTTTATCTTCGGGCGAAAGTTGTTCGTGAGTAGTTGCTGCAGGGTGAATAATCAACGATTTTGCATCTCCTACGTTTGCAAGATGGCTGATTAGTTTCAAACTATCAATCAATTTATCCGCTTTTTCGGCATCACCTTTCAATTTGAACGAAAGTACACCACCAAAACCACGTTTCAAATACTTGTTTGCCAAGGCATGGTAAGGGCTGCTTTTCAATCCGGGATAGTTTACATATTCCACAGCCGGATGATTTTCCAACCATGTAGCCAATTCCAATGCATTCTGTACATGACGTTC
>JBMOHG010000693.1:0-1803 GCA_049317965.1 Paludibacter sp. | reverse complement strand
CCGGCCAGCCTATACATGCACCACCGGCAAAAGCCAATACATTTGCAAAACCACCACCTGATTTTGCTTTCTTCATGTATTGTAGTGCTTCGGGGTTGGTTTGAATTATATTCATCATTTCGGGAACAGTCAGAATTTTGTTGTTTAATTCAAATTTATAACCGCCAGAAATTTTCGTAGTGGTTATTGTGTCATTTTTGGTCTGTGAAAACATTGATAAACAAAAGATTAATCCCGATAAAATTGCAATTACTTTTTTTGACATAACGTTCGATTTGAATTGATTTATAAATTATTTATTAATTAGATGAGTTGAATTCGATTGTTAACTTAAAGGGCATAAAAGTAGTAAATTTATTTACATTATTTGTTACTTGATTTGACTTATTTTTCAAATTTTGGCAATAAAAACTCTTTGGACTGCGTTGGAATTTTTTTTTGTCAATTTTTTTAATAACTTTGTCACGAACTTTAAAAGCTTGTAGTATGAAAAGAATGAGTATTATTTTTAGCGTATTTTTGATTTCTGTATCAGTTTTATCACAACAGAAAGTGAAAAAAGGATTTGGTTTTGGTGCGTTACCTGCAGTTTCTTACGACTCCGATTTAGGCTTTCAGTATGGTGCTTTGGTAAACTTATACGATTATGGAGATGGTTCGCGCTATCCAAAGTACGATCATTCATTGTATCTTGAATTGTCGACTTACACCAAGGGAACAACCATTGCCCGATTGAGATATGATTCGGAAAGGCTGATACCTAAGGTTCGCACAACGCTGGATGTGGCTTATGTTCCCGACCAAATGTCCGATTTTTATGGGTTTAATGGTTATCAAAGTGTATTTGATGTTACGACAAGTAAAGCGTATCGTAATTTTTACAAATGCGAGAAGAATACTTTCAGAATTAAAGCCGATTTTCAGGGATATTTCGGTGAATCAAAATTTGGTTGGGTTGGCGGTTATGCTTTTTATGATTTCAAAATTGATACAGTCAATCTTTCAAAGTTGAAATTGTCGGCAGTTCCCGGTGGTGATTTGTTTCAAAAATATAAAACATGGGGATTGATAAGCCCTGATGAAGCAGCCGGAGGTAGTATTAATTACTTTAAAGTGGGTTTAAAATACGATTCGCGTGATCAATTGGCTTGCCCTACGAAAGGAATTTTTACAGAAGCTGTGATTCAAACAGCACCAAAATTCATAAATCAAACAAATCCTCATAACAAATTGGCGATTATCCATAGACAATATTTTACGCTTCTAAAAGATTTGATATTTGCATATCGACTTGACTACCAGATGACCTTAGGCAATGATAAAGTACCGTTTTATGCTCAACCGGAATTAATTACCAGTTATTTAATTGCTGCATCAAATCAGGGATTGGGTGGTAAAAGTTCTGTTCGTGGGGTGCTTCGTAATCGTGTAATTGGCGATGCTGTGGGTTTTGGTAATTTTGAATTCCGTTATAAGTTCCTTCGTTTCGAGTGGTTAAAACAGAATTTTTATCTTGGAACAAATGTGTTTTTTGATTCCGGGCTGGTTATAAATCCAATTGAAATTAATCCGGCAATAATTGCAGCAAATCCTACCTATTTCAACCCTTACGAATCTGGCAAATTACATTCTGCAGCGGGAATTGGATTAAAAATTGGCTGGAACGAGAATTTTGTTATTTCGGTAGATTATGGAAAAGCTTTCAATAAGCAGGATGGTAATTCAGGCATGTATATCGGGTTGAATTATTTGTTTTAGAATTTTTTTGAAACTTCCTTTCCAAAAAGAAAGGAAGTTTTTTTT
>JBMOHG010000692.1:0-1806 GCA_049317965.1 Paludibacter sp. | reverse complement strand
TCATAGCACCGGCATCAATCGCAGCTTTGTAGGGAGGAAGATAAGTATCCAGAAATACGCGCTCCGACATGTCAACTGTATTGTAATCGCGACCGGCAATAGGTGCGCCGTAAGCCGCAAAATGTTTTACGCAAGCTAAAATGGTGAGGGTATCGGCTAAATTATCACCTTGAAATCCGTGAACACGGGCAGCAGCAATTTTAGAACCCAAATATGGATCTTCGCCAGCACCTTCGGAAACTCTTCCCCAACGCGGTTCAACCGAAATATCACACATAGGGGCAAATGTCCAGTTGATACCGGAAGCAGCTGCTTCAGTTGCCGAAACACGTGCGGACTTTTCAATGGCTGCCAAATCCCATGAAGCAGATTCTCCCAACGATATTGGGAAAATAGTTTTATGACCATGAATTACATCATAGCCAAATAGTAGCGGTATGCCTAATCTGGATTCTTCGACAGCAATTTTCTGTAGTTTGCGTGTGTATGCTGCTGTATGTGCGTTGAATATATTTCCACAATTTCCTTTTCGGATTTCGTCTAAATATCCTTTTTTGAGTGACGGTCCTGTTACATCCCAGTCGCTGGTGTACAATACCATTTGACCAATTTTTTCGTCTACCGTCATTAATTTCATTACCGAATCAACTTTTGCATCAATTCTTTTTTCATCTGATGTAACAGATGAGTTTTTACAAGCACTAAAAACAATTGCAGCAAGAATTAGATAGACTATGTATTTTTTCATGACCGTGTGATTTTATCTTTTAAGGTTAACGCTGCAAAGTAACAACATGAATTTTGCGAAAACAAATTTCTTGACCCAATAAGAACCCTACTTTAAAATATTCTAAAAAAAGGAAACCCTATTTTAACCCTATACAATAAAATAAAATGACATTAAATAATTGATATTTAAAACTATGGATTAATGCATTTTATAAAAAGAAATTGTACTTTATTTTTGACTACTTCAACTATTTGCATAAAAAGAAGGGTGTTATTTTCTTTAGCAGTGCTGCAAATTATCAAAAAGGATAATAATAAATGATTGTTGTTCTATAAAAATATCATTTTTTTATGTCCTCAAGCCGGACAGGCTTTTACTTTTTTGCTTCAGCCCAAAAAAGTAAACAAAAAAGGCCGCCGCTGTGGATAAAAAGCTAAAAATTATCTGCGTTTCGCTAAACCCGTCCAAACTCGCTCCTTCGTCGCTCAAACAGGGACGGCTTTTTAACGCTACACTTCGATAATTTTTTTCACGCTTTTTCTCCAAGGCGGAAAGAGGCGGAAGTGCGAAAAGCAAGCCTCTTATAACTCAATTTAGTGGAAAGATAGATATAATAGAGTTTAGAAAGAATGCTTCAAATTTTTATCGGACACTATTAATAAGAAATGATTTTTCTGAAAACGAACTCAGGCTTTACATAATTAAATACTAATATAATATTAAGGGACGTAGTCCTGAAATCTTAGTAGTAAAGATTGTTTTCGGACAAAAAAGCAGCGTTAGCGGTGACATCTTTCAATTTGCGAAGGACAAAGATATCAGAGCTACGCTCCTCATTAACATCATATAATCCTATTTACTACAAAGATGACAGAGCTACGCTCCTATATTTTCAATTTACTATAAAAATGTGTATTATGTGGATAATCGTTTAATAAAAAAAGCTGAACACTTTTTACGATGTTCAGCCCGATTAATCCGATGATGTATATTTGATTTTATTGGTGTCAACTACTATGAGTATTCTGTTTGTTAGACACTATCAACTGTCAATTATCAACTATTAACTGTCAACT
>JBMOHG010000691.1:0-1806 GCA_049317965.1 Paludibacter sp. | reverse complement strand
GAAGAAACCCGAAGCAATATTAATCAAACAGGACGAATTTCTATTGTTTCGCCATTGGTACGCGAACGCTACAAATACGAAATTGCCAATAATTCGGTAGCTTCGCCCGATGTACCTGCCAATTTTAAGGTGGGCGACGAAGTGAAATTCACAATCCGAATTCGAATGTTCCCTTCTCAAAACATTCAATCGCTTTTCGACCAATACTTATTGGCACGACATGATTTAATTCCAACGCCTGAGTTCAATTCATTGTATTCATTTTCTGAATGTTACAAAACTATTGAACAAAAATTCAATACTCAAAATTTTGTGCCCGAATGGGGCTATTATGCCATTGGAATGCGCGAGAACTTTTTGCAGGACTGGCAAATTGGATGGACGGGCGGTATGATTTCAACTTATCCGCTGCTTTTTTCGAAAGACGAAAAAACCATTCAACATGTAGTTGCCAACTTCAATTGGCTTTTTCCCAATGGCATTTCGCCTTCGGGCTTTTTCTGGGATAGTGGAGAAAAAGGCAACCGTTGGTATGGTGGCGATATTCGAAAGCCACAAGCCAAGAACTGGCATTTAGTGCGCAAGAGTGGCGATGTTTTGTACTATATCATCAAGCAATTGGAGCTGATGAAACTCCGTAAACTTCCATTAAATCCACAATGGGAACAAGGCACAATAGGCGTTGCCAATGCTTTTGTGCGTTTGTGGGATAAGTGGGGGCAGTTTGGGAATTTTGTGGATAGTCAGTCGGGTGATGTTGTGGTGGGAGGTTCCACAAGTGGAGCCATAGTGCCAGCAGCCTTGGTGCTAGCAGCCGATTATTTCAAAAATCCGCAGTATTTGGAAATAGCAAAACGCTCTGCACAAAAAATGTACGACGAATATATTTCCAAAGGTGTAAGTTGTGGAGGACCGGGCGATGCTATGCAAAATCCGGATAGCGAATCGGGGTATGCCATGCTCGAATCATTTACTTTACTTTACGAAAGGACTGGCGATAAAAAATGGTTACAATATGCACAGGATATGGCTGCCCAACTATCAACTTGGGTAATGAGCTACGATTATGCGTATTCAGATAATTGTTTATTTGGAAAGTTAGGAATGAAAACCACTGGTGCTGTCTTTGCCAACACCCAAAATAAACACGGCTCACCAGGCATTTGTACGCATTCGGGCTTGGCGTTTTTACGCTTGTACCGTGCCACCAATAATCTAATTTATTTGCAATTGTTGACGGAAATTACTCAAGCCATTCCGCAATATATGTCGCACTCCACACGCACTATTGCAGGTATGCCAGCAGGTTGGATTAACGAAAGGGTAAGCACAACCGATTGGTTCGAAGGCATTGGCGAAATAAAAGCTGGTTCCACATGGGCAGAAACTTCAATGTTACTTACTGCGGTAGAATTGCCATCGATTTATGTGGATACGGAACTAAAATCTTGTTTCACTTTCGACCAATTACAAGCTGAAATAGTGTCGGTAAACGCAAATAAAATAAAATTGAAAGTTACAAATCCGACCAAATTTGATGCCGATTTTACTGTGCTGGTCGAGAATAAAAGTTTAAAAGCAATTGCTTGGAAAGAAAATAAATTGCTGCACGCAAAAAAATACAATTTGAAAGCTGGTGAAACAAAAGTAATAAATGTTGCCCCAAATCCCTAAAGGTGCTTAAAGTTAGTATTGATTATTATAAAAATACTATAAGTGAATATGAGAAATTTAGTTAATAAAAATACGATATTTTGAATAATAATAACAAACAAAACGAAGCTAACTTCAATTCCCCCTTTAGGG
>JBMOHG010000690.1:0-1807 GCA_049317965.1 Paludibacter sp. | reverse complement strand
TTAGTCGTAAAATACCAAGTGGAAATAAACGACAAGTATTGGGGAATGCTTTTCGAGAGTGAAAAGATAACGGATGAAGCAAAACAGAAAGCAAGAATTACGCTCGAAAAAGATAATATAAAATCTTTTCTCACAGGAATGGTAAATGCAGGAAAAGTTTGGTTTTCTGGCTTTTATATTGACCCATTGGGCAAAGAACAATCCTTTGTACGGATTACAATCGTAAACAAAGACAAAGAGGGTGGCGACTGGATTCAGGACATGGAAGAAGCCAGCTCAACGGCCTGTTATTCAATGGGTGTACATCCTTCGTCCATTGGCGCGACACCCGGAAAAAGTAGCAGCAATATGAGTGGCAGCAATGTGCGGGAGATTTTCACAATGAAACAGGCATTGGAAAAAGGCAGCAAGGACATTGTATTGGAACCCTACTTTGTAATCAAAAATTACAACAATTGGGATGTGGAGTTTGATATTCCGTTTATGCAACTCACTACATTGGATAAAAATGCGGATGCACAAATAAAAACTACAGAAATCCAAAACCCCTAGAGGGGTTTAAAGAACCCCAAGCCCCTAAAGGGGTTTCCAGACGCAGTTTCGACAAAAAAAATATAAATCAACACTAACTTAAATTCCCCTTTAGGGGTTAGGGGCAACATTATGCTTATCAACAACTTATCCGACTTTCTTTTGTCCATTCCTACAGCACAAGGCACGGAATGGGCAGCCATTGAACCATTTGTAAAAGCAGCCGATAGACATACAAAATCCACTTTGACAGGTGTTGATTTGTACAGCTTTATTGAAGGAATTATTTCTGATACCAATTCATTGCAAGATGAACTTCGCAATATCATTGCATACAAAGCCTACAAAAGTGCAATACCTTTTGTGGATTTGATTCAAACCCAAAACGGTTTTGGAGTGGTAAGCAATGCTAACATTGCACCCGCCAGCAAAGAACGTGTGGAAAGATTGATAGCACAATGCGATCAGCAACTCGACACGGCAACCGATATGCTGATTTTGCAAATTTCAGCTGTGCCGGCAGCATTGGCCGAATGGACAAAGTTTGGTGGTTTTGAGGAATTGACAAATTGCATTTTTCAAACCGGAATAGATTTTTGCAAATATGTAAAGTCTGATAACTTGAAACGTAAAACATTCTTGGCAGCCAAAAATGATCTACTTTTTTTTCAAAACTCAGAAATTGCTGAAGTAATAAGTTTTGATTTTATGGATGAACTTATGAACCAAATCCGTACCAACACATTGACTTTGCCAAACTCTAAGATTGTACGGAAGCTAAAGCCAATTTTAGGACTTTTGGTGCTACAAAAGAATGAGGAAGCGGAAAAACTTTTGCTGTATTTGGCTAATTTGCTTGACTATAGCCTTTCAAGTTTTACTACTTATGCCAATAGCCCTGAATATGCTATGAAAATTGCACCGAAATACCTGAATAAACAGACTGATAGCACTTTCTTTTTTGGAATGTAGAGAACCCCAAACCCCTAAAGGGGCTTTAAGACGAAGTTTATGAAAAAAAACAAAGAAAACGAAACTAATTTCAGTTCCTCGCAATTTATCCCGTCTAAAACGGGAGGGGCTAGGGGTCATATAAATCTAACAGTACCAAAACGGTATTCCGAAATGAGCTTTGAGCAAACAAAATATGTTTGTTTATTGCTCAGTGGGAACGAAACGGAAGAAGCCATTTGGACAAAATGTTTTATTCGATTTGCTGGCATTAACCCATTTTGCAGCTATCCATCCATAAGTTTGTAAATTTCAACCACTTCAT
>JBMOHG010000689.1:0-1807 GCA_049317965.1 Paludibacter sp. | reverse complement strand
ATTAATGTTGAATGTTATTGAAAAGTGCAAATGAAAAGATTTTTTCCATGCAAAAGGTTCATGCAAGTACATTTTATGAAAACATGCACAGAGAATACACTGCCAGATGACAATTAACTTGTTTTAGCTCATGTTCAAAACGAATTATTGTATCTTTTCCGTGAATATAATTTTCTGTGAGTGAATTATATGAAATCCATAATTAATTAAAATACTGGCAGATGAAATGTACCTGCCAGCAATACTTATAAATTTCAACGATTAATATTTTCAGGATTGTAACTTATTCAGCTTATTCCCGATTAACTGTAGTATGACAAAAGACGATTTCGTTATGTGCGCAAGGCTTTTTACTCCGAACCTTCTGAGGTTTAGCAAGCGGGTGGCAGGTAATGCAATCGAAACGGATGATATCGTGCAGGAATGTTTTGAGATTCTTTGGAAAAACAAAGAAAAGGTGGAAATGAAATCAGCAAAATCCTACCTCTTTTCAGTCGCACACAAAAAAATAATTGATTCTTTCCGCACAGATTCAAGGCTCGAAAATTTTGAGGCCTCCGGTTATGAGCAAACCACAAATCCGGATCAAACCGATACGCAGCAACTCGTTCAGCTGGCTATAAATCAAATTCCGGCGATATATAAAGAACTGCTTACCCTCCGCGACCTCGAATCATATAGCTACAAAGAAATTGAAGAAATCACACATTTAACCGAAGCCCAGGTGAAAGTGTATTTGTTCAGGGCACGGAAAGCGATTAAAGAAAAGATTTTACAACTGGAAGTAGTATGAACCTCAAAATAACCATAGCTAATTACGAAGAAATCATGTTCCGGCTGGTGGAGGATGATTTTGATAAGCAAACCAGGATTGATTTGCTTCAACAGATCGAAGCTGATGAACTGTTTAAATTCGAATGGGAATCGTGGCAAAAAACCAAGTTTGCTGATCCTCTCGAAAACTATGCGATCGAAAGCCTCGAACTTACTGAGAAAATTATCCTGATTGCCGAACCCCAAACTACCGTGCGAAAAATGGTTGCCTATTATTGGGCAGCAGCTGCATCAATTATTCTTCTGATTGGAACTTTGTTTTTATTGACTACTGATTATACTTCCAAACCAAAACAAGAAGTAGCTGGGATCGTTAAAAAAACGCCAATACCAGTAAAAAACGAAATTGCACCAGTTCAAAACCAGGCTATAGCAATTGATGTTTCGAAGCAGAAGCCATTCCGCAATCAAAAGCAAGAAAATCAAATTAAACTTGTTGTTGAAGATTTCAATCCAATTGTTCCGCATGAAATTGCTTTAGCTGAAATTCCGAAAATAATTGATACAGTTCCGGTTAAAACCAATGAACTGGCAAAAACACCGGAGAAAAAACCGCGTTACACCATCACCATTGAAACTTCGGATATTGGAGCTAACAATCAAAACAACAATGAATTGGCATACAATAATAAAGTGAACCTTAAAAAAGTATTTACCAATACCAAAATGATGCTTAGCCGGAAACCAAATGGTGAACCTGACAAAATATACCTTATTGGTGATGAGAATAGCTATTTATGCATAAATATTAACTACTGATAAAATGAAAAATCTAACCAAATTCTTAGTATTGATTATTGGAATGACATCGTTTGTAACGATGGCACAAAATGCAGATTCTGTTATTGTAATCTATGGGAATCAGAAGACAATAATACCGTTACCTGCATTCGGCAGCCAAACATCGGTTAGTTATGGGGATACAAATAAGGTTGTTGAAATTGGCGTGTGGCTTCGAAAACCGGGTGAAACT
>JBMOHG010000688.1:0-1812 GCA_049317965.1 Paludibacter sp. | reverse complement strand
TATTTTTTTTATAATTACTCAAAAACTTGTACCTTTGAGCACTGTTTCTTAAAAAATTGAGGAATATAAATTCTAAAGCACTACTAAAATGACTTTTTCAGACTTAGGAATAAACGAAAATATTGTTCAAGCACTTCAAGAAAACAGAATTACTGAACCTACTGATATTCAAATTCAAACAATTCCTCATATTCTTCAAAATGCTACTGATTTGGTAGCAGTTGCACAAACCGGAACTGGTAAAACGGCCGCTTTTTGTCTTCCAATACTGCAAACTATCGACCCAAAACTAACCAAAATACAAGCACTGGTATTGGTTCCTACGCGTGAACTAGGACAACAGGTAGCGCGTGAATTCTTTCTTTTTTCTAAACATTTATCACGTGTATTTGCCGAGGCTGTTTATGGCGGAGCACCTATAGAGGATCAAATTCAAAAATTGAAACGTGCTACTCATGTGGTGGTAGCAACTCCCGGAAGACTGCTCGATTTGCTTGATAGAAATGCACTTAGTCTCCAGGATTTGAAGTACTTGGTGCTTGACGAAGCCGACGAAATGATGAATATGGGATTTAAATCAGAGATAGATTTAATTTTAAAATCTTGCAATAGCGGCATTACCAAAATGCTTTTTACTGCTACCATGCCCGGAGAAGTAAATCAAATTATTAGTGATTATTTAAGTCCTGATTTTGTTGAAATTAGAATCAATGCTGAAGAATTTATAAATCAAAAAATCGAACATCAATACCTGATTTATAAGCAAGGGCACAAACTGGAATTTTTAAAAGCATTTTTGTCAGAACATCAAAACCAACGTGGTATTGCTTTTTGCCGGACAAAAATAGCAGCCAAACGATTGGCTAAACAATTAGCAGGTTTTGAGGTGGTAGCTGATGCGCTTCATGGTAATTTGAATCAGGAAATGCGCGACAAAGTTATGCGTGGTTTCAAAAAACGACGGATTAATCTATTGGTTGCTACAGATATAGCTGCTCGTGGCATTGATGTGAAAGAACTTGATTATATAATTCATTATCATCTACCCGAAAAAACCGAACAATATACACATCGGAGTGGAAGAACAGCACGTGCCGGAAATTCGGGTGTTTCGGTCTGTTTTGTTAAGTCGGATCAAATTTCAGAAATAAATAATTTGGAAACGGAACTTAACATAAAGTTTTTGGCATTGGATATTGTGCCAACACAGGAAAAACCAAGTGCTCCCATTAGCATTTTTATGAATATTGGTTTTTCTCAAGGCTTTACCAGAGGTAATCTCCGTGAATTTTTAATTGAAGAAGCAGGTCTTAATATGGACGATATACAAAATATTGTTGTGGAAGATAATCGTTCTTATTTCGATGTACCGCAAAAATATGAACAGCAGATTTATCTTAATTTAAAGGGATTCAAAATTGCACATAGAAATTTGAAATTTTCGTTAGATGCTGCTAAAAGTAAAAGAAATATCTATCAATAAATTAGACAATATGATACGATTAATTATCAAGGTACTTTTGACTTCTATACTGATTGTAACAATTGCCGAAGTAGGCAAACGAAACTCAATAATGGCAGCGGTTTATGCGTCGCTACCACTCACTACGTTACTGGCGATGGTTTGGCTTTATCTTGACACTTATGACACTCAAAAAGTATCAACTCTGTCGTGGAATGTGTTAATTGCAGTGATCCCAAGTCATGTTTTCCTTATTGCTTTTCCAATTCTAGTGAAACTTGGTTTTAATTTTTGGATTTCATTATCTGTTTCAATTTTGTTTACTGCATTAGCATATTGGGCTTATGTGG
>JBMOHG010000687.1:0-1813 GCA_049317965.1 Paludibacter sp. | reverse complement strand
ATTGTGTTACGGGTAGTACCATTGATGTCAGTTGTAGGTACTGTCGCAGTAATTGCAATAGAAGAACCTGTACCACCTGCTGCTTTAAATGAAGATGGCAAAGACACATAATTAGTTGAATAAGTAGTGTAAGCCTTCGATGAAGTTGATGTAATATAATAGTTTGCATTTTTAATCTGACTTTTCAGGGCATCTGTATAAGTTGCAACATCAGATATTGAGTTCCCTACCGCACCCTGAAATGCAGTTGGATTTTTAAAATTCAGAGCTGTAAATGTATTATCTGCAATACCCGAAGTATTATTATGTCCCGTTGATGGATATAGTGTACCTCCTGTATTTGTTCCAAAAACATCATTTATCACATAGTTTGTTGCTTGTGTTGGTCTGATTTCGTAATACGGATCTGACAGTGAAATCGTATTGGCTATCAATCCACTATTAACTAATTCTAAAGATGCAGAACTGCTAGTTGTCGTTTTGTTATAAACAACCGTACAATTTACAATTTGAATACCCTTTGCACCTGTACTATTTAATGCCTCAGCACGAATTGCACCCCCATTACTCCCGGCAGTATTATTATAAATAGCACAATTCGAAACAATGGCATTTGCGGAAGCATCTACTGAATTACTAGTCGTTGCTCCCATCCAAATAGCTCCACCATAAGCTGAAACTATGTTATTTCTGATAACTGAGTTTGAAACAGTACCACCATATTTATTCATAAAAATAGTTCCATTACCAGCTATAACTCTAGAATCCTCAATCAAACATTTATCTACAACCGAATTAGCATTTGTAATCATCACAACTCCATAAGCAGTTGAATTTTTTATTTGTCTTACAATACATTGTGTAAGTTTTCCTGCTTTTGCTGTATTAAAGCCATCACTTGGTGCTGATGACACTTCTCCCAAAAGAATTGCACCATTTCCTCCTGTAGTATTATAATTTATGTCATAGAATGTGATTCCATTTACTTCACCACCAGTTCCCGTAACGCTTAGCGTACGATTTGCAGTACCAGTAGCATTACTATAGGTAAAAGTTGTAATAGTAAAAGTAACCACATTAGATAACTCCCATGGTTCCACAATTCCGTTTCCATCTAAGTCTGAAGTTAATCGGGTAGTTAAATCAGATATAGAAGTTTCGTTACCTGAAAAACCACCATAGATTTGACCGGTTGTTAAAGGAAGTACTCCGTTAATGTTATACGTACCCGGTGCAAAATAGTAAGTATCAGTACCAGTTGCTGCTTTATTGATGGTTGAAAATCCTGTAATTGCATTTCCAGATGCCAGTTCCTTAACTGTTCCGCCGGAGACATTTGCCCAAGCTGAAGATCCATTAGTTTTTACAAAATATGTTGCACCCTTCGCAGTCACTCCCATTAGCAGGATAAAACCTACTGCCAGCGTTTTTAAAAAGAGAAGTTGTTGTCTCATAATATTTAATTGATTAAAGTATTAACTAGTTTATTGAAATTAAATAAGTTGTTGCTTGATTTATTACACAGCAAATATATTATTGTATTAGAAAAATGAATTATGTGCAAATATATTTTTAACATTGTAATCGTTTACAATGCCTCAAAAATCGTCGTAAACGTTTACAAAACAATCGTTAATCCAAAATTCACTCACAAAGTTGTCAATAAAACAAGCTTTTAAAATAAAAAAAATCCTCAGTAGTGAGGATTCTTTTTGATTTAGTCTAAAGTCTGTCCAGTCAAATTTAACCAGTGTATGTGGTGTAATTATTAAATTCTATCTTACAATCACCTTTGATTTCTGACTTCCTATAG
>JBMOHG010000686.1:0-1815 GCA_049317965.1 Paludibacter sp. | reverse complement strand
GTTTAACCTCATTCCACTCCGCTTCATTAAACTCCTGAAGCTCTTTCTCTGCTTTCATTACATCTGGCATTTTTAACACCAACTCCAGCAAACATGAATCAGAAGCCCCCATATCATCAGCAACTTGCTTTAATTCACTATAATATGCCTTCAACAAGTTTTTATTAAGAGCTACGGGTAAACTTTCTTGTAAAGAATCGGTAAAAATTGTCACGTCCACTTTACCCCTTTCAAGCTGTTTCGAAACTTCAGTCTTTAGTTCCAGTTCCTTTTCCTTGTACAAATAAGGCATCCGAACGCTCAAATCCATTGATTTGCTGTTTACCGAGCGAACTTCCACTGTTACTTTTTTGCCGAAAACCTCAGCAATTGCTTTTCCAAAGCCAGTCATTGATTTCATAATAACGTTCTATATTTCAACAAATGTATGACTTTTGATTGTATTTATTTAGGGAGATTTACAATAAAAAAAACACGCTTTTTAAGATGTAACTTACATAAATAAACCTATAAATAAACAGATTTATCGACAAATAAAGCGCTCCTATAAGAAAAAAGCCGAAAATCTTTACATATTTTGTACGCTTAATGCCAAGATTCGTATTGTATTTATCATATGAAATCATTAGATTTGTTATCAAATTGGGGGGGGAATCAAATCTATTAAGTTTAATAGTTGGTGGATTCAAGTCATAAATGCAACTTTTTGTCCGTTATTATTAATTGTTTTCAAATATACATAATTTGGAGTTTCATACCCAAATCTTTTTCTTGGTCGATTATTTAGTTTATCTTCTACCTCTTGTATTTGTTGAGTAGTAATGTTTTCAAATGAACTTTTCTTAGGAAAATACTGTCGTATCAATCCATTTGTGTTTTCGTTAGCACCACGTTCCCAACTGTGGTAAGGCTTTGCAAAATAATAATCTATTTGTAACTCTTTAGCAATGGCTGTGTGGTTAGCAAATTCTTTTCCATTATCAGATGTGATGGTATGTAAAAAAGGCTTCCAGTCTTGTAATGCCTCTATTGTAGCCTGTTCTATACCATCTGCTTCTTTGCTTTCTACCTTTCGCATTTTAACCACGCCTGTTAGTCTGTCGTTAATTGTGAGCAGTGCTTGTTTGTGATGTTCACCTATTACCAAGTCTATTTCTAAGTCTCCAAATCTTGTTTTTTCATCAACTATTTTTGGACGTTTTTCTATATCAATTCTACCTACTATTTGTCCTCGTCTGTCTTTTAATGCGCCTCGTTTTCGATAACGTTTTCCCTTTGTTCGTAAGTGTTCGTATAGATTACCTCCTTGTTTTTTATCGTACCACAAGTATTGGTAAATACGCTCGTGCGAAACACAAACGATGTCTTCTTTTTTTGATATACCCGCTATTTGTTCCGGGCTATAATCTTTCTCAAGATACTCATTCACATAGCTTTTTACTGCTTCTGTAAAATAAATTTTCTTCGGTTTTATCTGATGGCGTTCTGCACATTTACGTTCTGCTAAATCAGCCTTATAAGCTCCGCTTCGCTTGTCAGAATTACGTTGTAGTTCCCTACAAACTATTGATTTATCTCTTCCTATTCGCCTCGCTATATCTGTTTGCGAATATTTTTCTTTGCGTAATACATCTATTGTGTACCTTTGTTCCTGTGTTAAATGACTCATACTATTGCGAATTTTGGACGAGGAGCTAGTAAGACAAATTTTACCATTCAGCGAAGGGGAAAAGAATTTATTGTCTTTTCTTCCTTTCTGAAAAAATTTAATCTTTTGTTCCTCTCAAAAGTTGCATTTATTAGTTGAATCCAAGG
>JBMOHG010000685.1:0-1815 GCA_049317965.1 Paludibacter sp. | reverse complement strand
TGGAATTATGCAATAAACCCCAATTCGTAAAGTTTAATTCGTTACAACTCCTTAGCAATAGTTTTGGTGCTCGGAAAGTGAATGTTTATGGAGGCTTTGCAGGAAGCGAAACAAGCATTGCACAACGGAGTAAAGTGTCGGGCGGAAAAGCGTGGGAATTTTCTACACCAACAATTCTCGATGGAAATAATGCAAGTCCTCAAGGGTATAATTCTTCAGGTATAGCTACCACTCCAAATACTTATATTGATGGTGTTACAATAACCAAATGTAAGATTAATAATGTTACTCAAACAGTTTACGGTATTGGAGCTCAAATATCACAGGGTTGTATAATGCAAAATTGTATTGTTTCAAATAATGTTTATAATAATACTGCAGCTGCTAATGCCTTTGAAGGAAAAGGTGGCGGCATATATTTAACTGGAGGTCAGGTATTAGACTCTTATATATATGGAAATCAGTTAACTAAAGGTAATGGTGGTGCTACTTATGGTGGTGGTATCGCATTTGCTTACACATCTGATGCTGCACTTAATACAGTAAATGGTTGTACCATCGAAAACAATAGTTCGACTTCCTTTGGTGGAGGTATTGAGGTAATTAACGGATCGGGTGGTACTATTGAAAATTGTATTTTTAAAACAAATACTACTGCCGGTTCAGGTGGAGGTCTTGGTTCAACTAATAATAGTGGGACTTCTGCATTTAGCCTTAAGAACTGTCAATTTATTGAAAATAGTTCTTCTTCGGTTACTGCTCCAACTTCTACTATAGGAGGAGCTGGTGGTGCTGATTTATTTCTTACTGGCACAACAACCATCGAGGGTTGTTCGTTCATTGGTAATAGTGGGTTTAATGTGGGCGGTTTAAGTGTTCGTTTAGGAACAAATATTATTAAATCTTGTATTTTTAGGGATAATAAGAATATAGATGGAGCTGCTACAAATTACGAAGCAAGTGCATTGTATACTATGGTCTCAACTACAACGGTTCAAAACTGTGTTTTTGCCAACAATACTTCTGTTGCAAATGCAAATAAAAACCACACGGTTAAATTTTCCTCCGGTGGCAATTTTTATAATTGCACGCTGGCCAATAATAATGAACCAGGTGCAAATGGTTATACATTTACTTTTAATGGTTCATCAGGTACTATAAAAAATTGTGTATTTTGGAATAATACTAATACAGCTAATTTTTCAGGTGTAAGCGGCTCTGGAATAAGCAATTACAATGCTACTACATCAATACCATCCAAAAATACAAATGGTTCTTCAGGAGGAGGAACTACGGGCAATATCACTTCTTTAACAATTTCGCCAAATAATACTTTTGTATCGCCTACCAACTTTGTGGGTGTGCCATCAACATCGGATGGTGGTGTGCAAAAAGCCGCTTCGGCAGCTGCCGATTGGAGTTTATTATACAGTGCCAGTCCTGCTAATCCAGCAATGAATACTGGAATAGATTTAAGTGCTACTCCAACTTTTATAACAACCGATATTTTAGGAAATGCACGTCCTACAGGTTTAAATGCTGTCGATAGAGGAGCGTATGAATATGGTTACACAGCACAAACCATTACTTTTGGGGCAATAGCTGCTAAAACTTATGGAGATGCAGCATTCGATTTAGGTGCTACTGGTGGTGGTTCTGGAAATTCTGTAACATACACAAGTTCCAATACTGGAGTAGCAACAATTTCAGGAAGTACTGTAACCATTGTTGGAAAAGGTTCAACCAATATTACAGCTTCGCAGGCTGGTAGTTCAACTTACAGTCCTGCCACAAGTGTAACGCAGCAATTAACTG
>JBMOHG010000684.1:0-1818 GCA_049317965.1 Paludibacter sp. | reverse complement strand
TCAGTATCACCGGAATTTAACGAATAAAGTGGTCAGTATCGCCGGAATATCCAATATCTTCCTCCGTCGTAAAATAATTGGCTAGTTGGTCTTTTTTCAACCTAAATTCTGCAATAGATGCATTGAACCTATATTTATTAAACACCCCTTGGAATGTTTTCCTTTCACCACCTTCTTCGTAATCAAAACCATCACGGAGTTTGTGAAATTCTACTTTGGTAATACTGGTAAGTTCTTCGAAATCTTTATCGTTTATATCAACATCAAAATTATCAATGGTAATTTCTTCCTTTGAAGCATTTGCCATTATAAACATAGGAATGGTGCGTGTGAATGAACGCAATCGGTCTCTTATTTCATCTTCTTTGGTTTTTTGAACTTTTTCTACTACTTCCTCTTCCTTTTGTGTAACTTTATTTTTTACAAAATCCTCTTCCAGAATAGCAACTAATTTTTGCTTTAAGATAGCACTGTCTTTGTTATCCGAATTGTTATACTCCTCAGCAACCAGCTTAACTTTTTCTTGAATCAGCTTCGTTGCCTCATTTGTTTCTGCTTGGGTAGCTTTATATACTTCTTTATATTTTGCAATGAGTGGTTCTGCAACTTGCGAAAAGGTTTCGACTAATTCCACAGAGGAGATTTGATAGTTGTTGTTGTTTAGTAAATTTTCAACTACTCGGTCTGTATTAGCTTTGAATATTTTTTCGCCAAGTATTATTTCTGTATTTTCATTTATTTTAGCAATTTTATTATCGTTCACTTTTCGTGCATCATCTAAATTGAGCGTATTATTTGTTTTATGAGCACGCTTGTTTTTCTCTTCTTGCATTTTATCCAGTATATCTTCTACTTCTTTAGGGAAGTTGAAAACTCCTTTCAAACTGTCATTAAATAAAAGATTGGTCATAAAACGAGCATTCACAATTTCTGATGCTGCCAAAGCATTCGGAAATGTAAGAACCTTTTCTGCATCCAACTCAACCATTTCACCATTTACATCTTCTGATATTACAGGAAAGAAGTTTAGAAGCTCTTTGATATTTTCCTCTCTGTCTTTTTCGGTAATTTCTCCTTTTACGGCTTTTGGATTTAAACCGTTAGCAAACTTGTCGTAGATTTCTAGTACGCGTGTTGGGGCAAAATCAAACAGATAGGCAGATTTTTTAAAAAACAATTCACCATTTCTAAATTCTTTGTATGGATTTTGAGCCCGAAAAGCAGCTTGCATATACAAAGAAGGTGTTTTAATGTCCGTCAACATTAATACTGCAGTCCACTCTTTAATGGTAACTCCTGTTGTCAATTGTCCACAAGAGAGCGTTATAGTTTTATCATTCTCACGAATCGCTTTTTTTACCTTTTCGAATGATTTTTCGTTAGCTTTAATGTCGTTTTCCTCATCTTCAATACTTCTACCATCGCCAGCTGCAACAATAATTTCGTAATTTTTGAATATAGAATCTTTTTTCAGCAGTTGTTCTAAGGCTTTTACTGAATCCACTCTATTGCCCACATACCAAAAAGTATGTTTTAGTTCCTCTCTAAGTTCTGGTGTAGAGAAAGGGTATTTTTTATTTGTTGTAAGATTTGTCAAAAATCCCTTAACTTCATTTTCTCTTACAAACTTTTTGTCTTTTGCTCTAAAAAATTCATTCAAATCAAAAGCATAATCAACGTTTTCGTTATTAATCTCTATTCCCTCATTAACTTGATCGGTAATCATTTGAGAAATACGATAAGTAAATAGCTTCAAGTCAGGCAAATCTGTATGTTCTCCAGTTTCACCTTCTTCTATTTCTATTTGCTTAATCTTTT